>JARRNI010000231.1:0-6767 GCA_037385125.1 Pseudolabrys sp. | reverse complement strand
GGGCGAGTTCAAGGCCAAGGCCGAGTTCTCCGTCTACCGCGCCTCCAAGTCCGCCGTCGAGGCGGTGGAGAAGGCCGGCGGCAGGGTGAAGATCATGGCGGCGCCCAAGGAGGAACCGGCGGTGCCGAAGGGCAAGAACAAGCGCAAGGCGCTGGAGGCGGCCCAGGCCAGTGAAAAGGCCGGCGGCAAGGGCGAAGGCAAGGCGAAGGGCGGCAAGGGCAAGCAGGCCGCGAAGAGCGAGTAGGTCTGCGGCTTCGCTCCCCGCGCGGACGCGCGCGATTGAGATGTTCGGGCTACCGGTTCGCCGGTCAAAGCTTATCTAGAGGACCGCGTTTGTTGGATGCTCCGCCGAGGTGTGGTCGCGCTGCGATCGGGGCCGGGGCATGAAGGTGGGATGGGGCCCGGAGGAACATAACCGATGGTTTCGGCAGCGGAACAACTGGCAGCCAATCTCAACTTCTCGGCCCTGGCCAAGGCTGAAGAGCTCAAGAAGCGCATCTGGTTCACGCTCGGCGCGCTGATCGTCTACCGCCTCGGCACCTATATCCCGCTGCCGGGCATCGATCCGCATGCCTGGGCGCAGATTTTCCAGACCCAGTCCGGCGGCATTCTCGGCATATTCAACATGTTCTCGGGCGGCGGCATCCAGCGGATGGCCATCTTCGCCCTGAACATCATGCCCTACATCTCGGCCTCCATCATCATCCAGCTGATGACGACGGTCTCGCCTCAGCTCGAGGCGCTCAAGAAAGAGGGCGAGCAGGGCCGCAAGATCATGAACCAGTACACCCGGTATCTCACCGTGGTGCTGGCCGCGTTCCAGTCTTACGGCATTGCCGTCGGCCTGGAAGGCTCCACCAATGTGGTGAGCAATCCCGGCTGGTTCTTCCTGATCTCCACCACCATCACGCTGACCGGCGGCACCATCTTCCTGATGTGGCTGGGCGAGCAGATCACCTCGCGCGGCATCGGCAACGGTATCTCGCTCATCATCCTGGCCGGTATCGTGGCGCGGCTGCCCTCGGCCATCGCCGGCACCTTGGAACTCGGCCGCCAGGGCGCGCTGTCCACCGGGCTCATCCTAGTGGTCATCGTCATGGTCGTGGTGGTGATCGCCTTCATCGTGTTCATGGAGCGCGCCCAGCGCCGCCTACTCATCCAGTATCCCAAGCGCCAGGTCGGCAACCGCATGTTCGAGGGCCAGTCCTCGCATCTGCCGCTCAAGCTCAACACCTCGGGCGTGATCCCGCCGATCTTCGCTTCATCGCTGCTGCTGCTGCCGACCACGGTCGCCAATTTCAATGCCGGGCACGGGCCCAACTGGCTGACCACCGTCACCACGCTGCTCGGCCACGGCCGGCCATTGTTCCTGGTGCTCTATATCGGGCTGATCGTGTTCTTCGCCTTCTTCTATACGGCGATCGTGTTCAACCCGACCGAGACCGCGGACAATCTGAAGAAGCACGGCGGCTTCATACCGGGCATCAGACCGGGCGAACGAACGGCCGAGTACATTGACTATGTGCTCTCGCGCATCACCGTGGTGGGCGCGCTCTACCTCGCCATCGTGTGCCTGATTCCAGAGATCCTGATCTCCTATGCGGCCGTGCCGTTCTATTTCGGCGGCACCTCGCTGCTGATCGTCGTCAGCGTCACCATGGACACGGTGGCGCAGATCCAGGGCTACCTGCTGGCGCACCAGTACGAAGGCCTGATCAAGCGTTCAAAGCTACGGGGACGAAGTAGATGAGGTTGGTCCTGCTCGGGCCGCCGGGGGCGGGGAAGGGCACTCAGGCGAAGCGCCTGGTTTCGAAATACAGGATCGTCCATCTCTCAAGCGGCGAGATGCTGCGGGCGGCGGCCGCGGCCGGCACCCCGGTCGGGCTGCAGGCCAAGACCCTCATCGACCGCGGCGAGTTCGTGCCGGACGAGATGATCGTGTCGATCATCGCCGACCGCATCGACCAGCCCGACGCCCGTGCCGGCTTTATTCTCGACGGCTTTCCGCGCACGGCGCCGCAGGCCGAGGCGCTGGAGCGCCTGCTGGCCGAGCGCGGGCTCAAGCTCGACGTGATCATCGCCTTGGTGGTCAACGAGGGCATTCTGCTCGAACGCATCGAAACCCGCGTGGCGGACATGACGGCGCGCGGCGAGACGCTGCGCGCGGACGACAACCCGCAGGTGCTGAAGGACCGGCTCGCGGCGTACCGGGCGCAGACTGCGCCGCTGATTGACTACTACGCCAGGAAGGGCATCCTGCGCCCGGTCGATGGCATGGACTCGGTGGAGGAAGTCGGCGAGGCCATCGACGACATCCTGGCTCCGTTCGCGGCGGCCGGCGATCCGGCCCCGGCCGGTTCGCCTGAGCCTGCGCTGGCGGATCCGCCGGATCCCGCCGACCCGGCCTTGCCCGAGCGTGAGTCTGCCACTCGGCCGCGCCGGGCTGCCATGGCGCACCCGCCCGCGCTCCCGCGCCGGCGCCAAAGCGCTGCCGCTGCGGCCAGGACCCGCCGGGGGGCGCGGTCAAGGCGGGGTGCCGGCAGGGGCAAGCCGACCAAGACCGGCAGGTCAGCCGGGTCGGCCAAAGCCGCAAAGCGCCGCAAAAGCGCGAAAGCCGCGAAGTCGGTGCGCCCGAAGTTGGCCAATTCGTCCAAACCGGCGGCGGCCGGCAAAGGCCGCAAAAAGGCTGCCAAGAAGCACTCGGGCGGCAAGAAAAAGGTCGGCAAGTCGACCACCAAGTCCACCACCCGGCGGTCCGCCGGCAGGGCTCCCAAGCGCCGCGCGGGAGCGCGCAAAACGGGTAGCAGGCGGAGGTTGACGAGGCGCCGATGAATCCCTTAATACACATGGCATTCAAGAGCTTGACACGATGCCGGGCCCCCCGGAGGCGGGGACGGGTGTCGTGGTACGCTTTGTGCTATCCCCCTGCAGGGAAACAACAATTCGGGCCAACCCGGCCGGCCAGCCAGCAACAGGAGAGGTAATCCGTGGCTCGTATCGCGGGTGTGAATCTTCCCACCAACAAGCGCGTCGTGATCGCGCTGCAATACATCCATGGCATCGGGCCCAAGATCGCCCGGGAGATCATGGACAAGACCAGCCTGCCGGCCGAGCGGCGCGTGGCGCAGCTCACCGACGCCGAGGTCCTGCAGATTCGCGAAATCGTCGATCGCGACTATATGGTCGAGGGCGATCTCCGGCGCGAAACGGCGATGAACATCAAGCGGCTGATGGATCTCGGCTGCTACCGGGGCCTGCGCCACCGCAAGGGCCTGCCGGTGCGCGGCCAGCGCACCCATACCAATGCGCGCACCCGCAAGGGGCCGGCCAAGGCCATCGCCGGCAAGAAGAAGGCCAGCTGATAACAGGTTCGGCCCGCGCCGTTGTCGGCTGCCGGGCCCGCGAAAGGATCGAGAATGGGTAAGGAAGCCACCCGCGTCCGCCGGCGCGAACGCAAGAATATCGCGTCGGGCGTTGCGCACGTCGCGGCTTCGTTCAACAACACCATGATCACCATCACCGACGCGCAGGGCAACGCCATTGCCTGGTCGTCGGCGGGGACCATGGGCTTCAAGGGCTCGCGCAAGTCGACGCCGTACGCAGCGCAGGTGGCCGCGGAAGACGCCGCCAAGAAGGCGCAGGAGCACGGCATGCGCACCCTTGAGGTCGAGGTGTCGGGCCCGGGCTCGGGCCGCGAGTCGGCACTGCGCTCGCTGCAGGCGGCCGGCTTCACCATCACCTCGATCCGCGACGTGACCACGATCCCGCATAACGGGTGCCGGCCGCGCAAGCGTCGCCGCGTTTGATTGTTTCTTGAGAGGCGGATGCGTGGGCAGCGCATCCGCTGCCGCCCAACTTTTCCCCACATGGCGGGTGGGGTTGCGCGAGGCGATTTGAGCCCGCGCCGCCGAAAAGGTGAAGACGTGATCCAAAAGAATTGGCAGGAATTGATCAGGCCGAACAAGCTCCAGGTCGCCGCCGGCACCGACGCCGCGAAGGTCGCGACCGTGGTTGCCGAGCCGCTCGAGCGCGGCTTCGGCGTGACGCTGGGCAATGCGCTGCGTCGCATTCTGCTCTCCTCGCTGCAGGGCGCCGCCGTGCAGTCGGTGCACATCGATGGCGTACTGCACGAGTTCTCCTCGATCGCCGGGGTGCGCGAGGACGTCACCGACATCGTGCTCAACATCAAGGACATCGCCATCAAGATGCAGGGCGAAGGGCCCAAGCGCATGGTGGTGAAGAAGCAGGGCCCCGGCGCCGTGACCGCCGGCGACATCCAGACCGTTGGCGACATCGTCGTGCTCAATCCGAACCTCGTGTTGTGCACGCTCGACGAGGGCGCCGAGATCCGTATGGAGTTCACCGTCAACACCGGCAAGGGTTACGTGCCGGCTGAGCGCAACCGTCCCGAGGACGCGCCGATCGGCCTGATCCCCGTCGACAGCCTGTATTCGCCGGTGCGCAAGGTCTCCTACAAGGTCGAGAACACCCGCGAGGGCCAGATCCTCGACTACGACAAGCTGACCATGACCATCGAGACCAACGGCGCGGTCAGCCCGGAGGACGCGCTCGCCTATGCCGCGCGCATCCTGCAGGACCAGCTCAGCGTGTTCGTCACCTTCGAGGAGCCGCGCAAGGAAGCCGCCGCGGAGGCGATTCCGGAGCTCGCCTTCAACCCGGCTTTCCTCAAGAAGGTGGACGAGCTCGAGCTTTCCGTCCGCTCGGCCAACTGCCTGAAGAACGATAACATCGTCTATATCGGCGATCTCGTCCAGAAGACCGAGGCCGAGATGCTGCGCACGCCGAATTTCGGCCGCAAATCGCTCAACGAGATCAAAGAAGTGCTGGCGCAGATGGGGCTGCATCTCGGCATGGAAGTGGCCGGCTGGCCGCCGGAGAACATCGAAGAGCTGGCCAAGCGCTTCGAGGACCACTACTGAGCATGAATTCCGGTCGCAGCCAGGATCTTCGGCCGCGACTTTCTGGGCGAATGCAGGAAGCCCACCTGAGCACAGCGTCCGACTAACCGTCGTGACACAGAGATACAGAGGATTGATTCGATGCGTCACGGGAAAGTCCACCGGAAGCTGGGCCGGCAGAGCGGGCATCGCAAGGCCATGTTCGCCAACATGGCGGCTTCGCTCATCAAGCACGAACAGATCGTCACCACTCTGCCCAAGGCCAAGGAGCTGCGGCCGGTGGTGGAGAAGCTGATCACGCTGGCCAAGAAGGGCGGGCTCGCCGCCCGCCGCCAGGCCATCGCCGAGGTGCGCGACGTGGTGCAGGTCAAGAAGCTGTTCGAGGTGCTCGCCCCCCGCTACGGCGAGCGGCACGGCGGCTACACCCGCATCATGAAGGCCGGCTTCCGCTACGGCGACAACGCGCCGGTGGCGGTGATCGAGTTCGTCGACCGCGACGAAGAGGCCAAGGGCCAGGATTCGGGGCCGGTGCAGGAGAAGCCGCAGAGCGAGGAAGCGCCCATGCCGATGGGCATGTAAAGCGCGCAGACGGACAACGTTCGATGCAGGAGGCGGCGCCAGGCGCCGCCTTTTCGTTTCTCGATACCCTTTATGTATTGCCGCCGGGCTGCAGCCGCTTTTGATGTGCGCAGCCTGTCGTGGCCGTATGCGCCGCTGCGCGCGCGCGCTATCGTCCCCGCGAGATTCACCGGAGGGGGAGGGCATCATGATCCGCACGAGGTGGCTCGGCGCGGCGCTCGGCTTGAGTCTGAGCGCGGCGCTCATCGGTAATGCCAATGCCGCACAGTCGGCGCTGGTCAAGCGCGGCGACTATCTGGTCAACACCATCATGACCTGCGGCAACTGCCATTCGCCGCCGGGACCGGGCGGCGCCGCCAAGGCTTTTTCCGGCGGCCTGTCCTGGGACGAGCCGCCGTTCAAGGTCACCGCGCCCAACATCACCCAGGACAAGCAGACCGGCATCGGCTCCTGGAGCAACACCGACATCCGCCGCCTGCTGCGCCAGGGCGTCAAACCGAACGGTGAACCGATCGCCACGGTGATGCCGACCGGTTTCTACGGCATCATCACCAAGCGCGACATGAGCGCGATCGTCGCCTATCTGCGCACGCTCAAGCCGATCAAGAACAAGGTGCCCGATCCGGTCTACCGCATGAAACAGGTGCGGCAGATCTTCCCCGGCGCCGAGAAGCCCTACACCGAGACCATGTTCAGCGATCGGCTCAAGCACGGCTTCTATCTCGCCACCGTCGGCCATTGCATGGAATGCCACACGCCGATGGTGAAGGGGCGGCATGACTGGGCCAAGGACGTCGGCCGAGGCGGCTTCAAATTTCCTGGGCCGTGGGGCGTGTCGGTGTCGCGGAACATCACCGCGAGCAAGGCGAAGGGGCTCGGCAGCTGGACCGACGCCGAGATCAAGCGGGCGATCACCAAGGGCATCAACAAGGACGGCAAGCACCTCAAGCCGCCCATGGCCTTCCATAGCTATGACAAGATGACCGACGCCGACATCGCCGACATCATCGCTTACCTGCGCACCGTGCCGGCGAAGGAGTAGGGGGCGCTCGTTTCAGATTGAAACGGGAGCGTGCCGCAAACTCGCTTCACCTCCCCCTCTGGAGCGGGAGGTCGACCGCCGTCGCGAAGCGGCGGTGGTCGGGAGGGGGTAATACCAACGGTCATAGAGACTGACTGATGTGTGCCCAGTCGCGCAAACCGATTGCTGTTATTGTTTGCGGTTGAGCAATGAGCTTTTGCCAAGCGTCGCAAGCTGCATCGATGATT
>JARRNI010000230.1:0-6791 GCA_037385125.1 Pseudolabrys sp. | reverse complement strand
CTCGCATGCGCCAGCCCGATGCGCTTGAACGGCGCGCCGCCCTCGCCGTGCAAGAGCGGCACCGTCATCCATTCGGCCATGCCGTCGAACATGGACACCGAAATCTCCGCGCCCTCGCCGGTCTTGCCGCGCCCGATCAGCGCCTCGAGGATGGCCTGATAGGCGTTGAGGCCGGCGGCCACGTCGACGATCGACACGCCCACCCGCGCCGGCGCCTCCGGCCCGCCCGTGACCGACGACACGCCCGATTCCGCCTGGATCAAGAGGTCGTAGGCCTTGCGCGGGGCGTAGGGGCCGTTCTCGCCGTAGCCGGAGATCGAGCAGCAGATGAGCTTCGGATAATCCCGGCGCAAGCGCGCGATGCCGAAGCCGAGCTTGGCAAGCGCGCCGGGCTTGAGGTTCTGCACGAACACGTCGGCCTTGCCGAGCATGGCTTCCAGCAGCGCCTTGTCGCCGTCTTTCGTCAGGTCGATCACCACCGACTGCTTGCCGCGATTGAGCCAGACGAAATTGGCGCTCTCACCGTGCACGATATGATCATAGGCGCGGGCGAAATCGCCTTCCGGGCGCTCGACCTTGATCACGCGCGCGCCGGCGTCGGCCAGCCGGCAGGTGCACTGCGGCGCCGCCACCGCTTGCTCGACCGAGACGACGAGAAGGCCTTCTAATGGGAGGGGCATGCTGGTTCTCGAAACGCGAAGGATGCCGGGCGCATGCCGGCGGTCCGGATCGATTGGCTACACGATCTCGCCGAAAAGATCACGTCGCCAGGAACGCCTGCGCCAGCAACTCGTAGCAATGCTTGCGCGCTGCGTGATCGTACATCATCGAGGTGATCATCAGTTCGTTCGCCTTGGTGGCCGCGATCAGCGGCTCAAGCCGCGCCTTCACCGTCGCCGGCGCTCCCACCGTCAGCCGGCTCGCGTTCTGCGCGATACGCGCGCGGTCGACCGGCGTGTAGTCGTAGGCCTGCGCCTCCTCCGGCGAGGCGAGCGGCAGATATTCGCCCTTGGCGCGGCGCACGAAATTCAATTCCACGGTACTGGCGAGCCGCGCGGCCTCTTCGTCCGTGTCAGCGCACACCACATGGGTCGCGAGGATGGCGCAGGGCTCGCTGTGCGAGGCCGACGGACGGAAGTTGTCGCGGTAGAGCCGCATCGCCTCCACCGCGTCGAAATTGGCGAAGTGATGGGCGAAGGCGAAGGCGGCGCCGATATGCCCGGCGAGCTGCGCGGAATAGTCCGACGAGCCAAGCAGGAAGATCGGCGGCAGCTTAACGCCGGACGGCATGGCCTCCACCTTGTGGAACGGATGCCCTTCCGGGAAGCCGCGCGTCTCCAACAGCATCAGCTCCTGGAAGCGCTCGAGGAAATCGTCCTGCTCGCTGATGCCCTGGCGCCGCCGCAGCATGTAGGAGGTGGCGGGATTGGTCCCGGGCGCGCGGCCGAGCCCCAGATCGATGCGGCCGGGATAGAACGCCTCCAGCGCCTTGAAGCGCTCGGCCACCATCAGCGGTGCGTGGTTAGGCAGCATGACGCCGCCGGAGCCGATATGCATGTGCTCTGTGACCGCGGCGATTTGCCCGATCATGATTTCGGGCGCCGAGCTGGCGATCGACGGCAGATTGTGGTGTTCGGCCACCCAGTAGCGCGTATAGCCGAGCCGGTCGGCCAGCCGGGCGAGATCGAGCGAATTGCGCAGCGCCTGCGCCGCGGTGGAGCCGGCCGATACCGGCGAGAGATCGAGGACCGAAAGCGGGATCATCCGGTTATCCTAGCACGTCATTCAGGGGCGTGAGCGAAATGGCGCTTCGCGATCCTCCTCAGAATGAGGCGGATGATGGATACCGAACCCGCTCCTCAGTATGAGGCCGAGGTAGGATATGGCACCGTCGCTCGCCCGGGATGACAGCGGAGAATCGATCCGCGTATGATGACCACCCAAGACACGGGAGCGCATCGATGGCCTCGCTACTCGAATGGAAGGTTCCGCCGTCAGCGCAGCCGCGCCCGGAGGACTACGGCTACGATCTCGAACGCGCGCTTGCTTCGGTGGTCGGCCTGCATTCTCTCATTCCCGCCGAAGCCTTCACCGCCGACACCCTGGGCGTCGAGCGCGCCGGCAATGGCGTCATGATCGACGACGGGCTGGTGCTCACCATCGGCTATCTCATCACCGAGGCCGAGACCATCTGGCTGCATTACGGCGACGGCCGCGTGGCGCCCGGCCACGCGCTCGGCTTCGATTCCGAGACCGGCTTCGGCCTGGTGCAGGCGCTCGAGCGCATGGCGGACGTGCCGGTGCTGCCGCTCGGCGTCTCCGCCAAGACGGAGGTGGGCGAGCGCGTGGTGGTGGGCGGCGCCGGCGGCTGCACCCGCTCGCTCGCGGCCCGCATCGCCGCCAAGCAGGAGTTCGCCGGCTACTGGGAATACGTGCTGGACGAGGCGATCTTCACCTATCCGGCGCATCCCAACTGGGGCGGCACCGGGCTGATCTCGCCGCAGGGGGAGCTTATCGGCATCGGCTCCTTGCAGGTCGAGCGCCAGCGCGAGGGCCGCGACGAGCATCTCAACATGATGGTGCCGATCGACCTGTTGAAGCCGATCCTGGAGGACCTGCGCAAGTTCGGCCGCGTCGACAAGCCGGTACGGCCCTGGCTCGGTGTCTATTCCACCGAGATCGAGGACAAGGTGGTGGTGGTCGGCATCGCGCCCAAGGGCCCGGCCGACCGCGCCGAGCTGAAGACCGGCGATGTCGTCCTGGCGGTGGCCGGCGAGCGCATCGCCACGCTGGCGGAGTTCTACCGGAAGGTCTGGTCGCTCGGCGAAGCCGGCGTGGAAGTGCCGCTTACCCTCTACCGCGAGGGCGTCACCTTCGAGGTGGCGGTGAATTCCGCCGACCGCGCCCGCTTCCTCCATACGCCGCGGCTGCATTGAGGTGCGGGCGAACACTTGATCCTCATTCTGAAGTGCGAGCCGCGTGAGCGGCGAGCCTCGAACGATGACGACCGAACATCCTTCGCGCTGCGCGTGGCCGCCTCAGGATGACGGATCAATCTCGTCGATTGAAGGCGTGCAGGATCGGAGGTCGAACTCATCGGCCGGCTCAGAATCCGCTCGGCCCAAGCGTCGACGTCCTGCGGTCGGTATAGCGGCCAACGATTACATTTTTGATAGAGCGGACCGCCTCCCGTCGAGCGCAGCTTCGCGAGCGTGCTAGGTGTCCGCATGATGCCGTGTTTTGCTTCCAGATATTGCGAGGCGTGCTTCGCACGCATGCGGGTCGGTGGATTGCCAACGTTGATCATCCGCTTGCTCCTTGACTAGCAATGACCGGTCAACAGTGCATCGATTGCGCGTGCGGTGCACGCGGCAACTACGGCATCTACCTTGTTGCTCTAGTTGCCTATTTTTTGCGTCCCGCTTCCCGGAGAATTGAGTCGCTGGAAATTTCAGGGGAGCCTTTCGGAAGTGGCTTATTCAACTTGAGCCATTCTGCCACTTGCTTGCACAGCGTGGCGTTATTCATTTCAGATTGGGGAGGCACCGGTTTGTCGCCGAATACCCCCCTTAAGCCCAGTCGCGCCCGCCCGCGTGCAGACCGAGTGCGAATACCGGCCGGGACGGCAATTGCTGCGCCCTGCGCACGAAACATCTCCTTTACTGCCTCACTTGAGATGGTGACGCGGTCGAAGCGTAATGCTGCACCGTCAGTGACGGTTACGACCAACTTGCCAAATGCCTCGGCAAAGCCGGGTAGGAACGGCTTCCGAGAAAAGGTGGGTTCAACCGCGCGCCAGTGTTGGGGCGAAATCGCCAAGGCTTTTCCATCAATTGTACCCCAGGCAACTAATCGGCCAGCTCGTAACTCTTTGAGAAGGCGCTCGACCGCGCCCCGATCAATTTTGCCATGGCCGCGAGCGGCGGACTCGACAGCCTCGCGGGATCGGAAAGCGATCCACGCGACGGCCATGACGAAAGTCCAATTTGGAGCGTCGAACCGGTGCGAGGGTGTTGTTGGCTCTTGGCGCGAATGCTTACCCAGCTCCGGGCCGGACAATTGAAGTACTGGCGCGCCCGAGGGGATTCGAACCTCTGACCTTTGCCTTCGGAGGGCAACGCTCTATCCAGCTGAGCTACGGGCGCCTGCTACGCCTGACATAGACGATCACGCGCCACCCGGCAACGGTGCCGGGTTCCGGCGGCGGGCGAAAAACTTCAGCTTTCTGTGGCTAAAACCATCGCCCGGGCGCATAAAAGCCTTGCACGGCAACGCGAATCTTCTAGTGCTTGGCGTTCGCGCATTGTGCGCGCAAGGAGCAATTTCTATGGCAGCAAAAGCAGCCGCACCCGCGAAACCCAAGGCCGCCAAGCCGGTCACCAGCCGACAATTGGCCGCCGCGCTTTCCGACCAGCACGAACTGACCAAGAAGCAGGGTCAGGAAATGCTGGAAGATCTCGTTGGCATGATCACCAAGCACCTGAAGAAGGGCGAGCGGGTCAAGATTGCGGGGCTGGGCATCCTGCAGGTGCGCAAGCGCGCCGCCCGCATGGGCCGCAACCCGGCGACCGGCGAGCAGATCAAGATCAAGGCCTCCAAGAAGGTCGCCTTCCGCGCCGCCAAGGACCTCAAGACGGCGATCTGATCGCCTGCGGTCCCTTCGTAACGCAGAGCCCCGCCGGCCTCCGGCGGGGTTTTTCGTTTCGGCGCCGCGCCCCGCCTCGGGCACCCCGCTCTTGCCCGCTCTCCTGCCGGTCTATAATGACCCGCAGGTCCCATTCCACCAGGAGGTTCCCGATGTCGCAAACAGCCGAGAAGCGCGGCGCCAAGCCGGCCATGCTGAAGGACAGCGCCTTCGTGTGGGAGGACCCGCTCGGCCTCGAAGCCGAGCTCACGGAAGAAGAGCGCATGGTGCGCGACACCGCGCGCGGCTTCGCGCAGGACTATCTGATGCCGCGCGTCGTCGCGGCCTGGCGCGAGGAAAAGCACGACCCGGATATCTTCCGCGAGATGGGCAAGCTCGGCCTGCTCGGCCCCACCATCCCGGAGGAATACGGCGGCGCGGGTCTCGGCTATGTCTGCTACGGCCTGATCGCGCGCGAGGTGGAGAGCGTCGACTCGGGCTACCGCTCCATGATGTCGGTGCAGTCCTCGCTGGTGATGCATCCGATCCACGCCTACGGCTCGGAAGCGCAGCGCCGCAAATATCTGCCCAAGCTCGCGAGCGGCGAGATGGTCGGCTGCTTCGGCCTCACCGAGCCCGACCACGGCTCCGATCCCGGCTCCATGGTCACGCGCGCCGAGAAGGTCGACGGCGGCTATAAGCTTAACGGCGCTAAGACCTGGATCTCCAATTCGCCGATCGCCGACATCGCCGTGGTCTGGGCCAAGCTCGACGGCGTGATCCGCGGCTTCATCGTCGAGCGCGGCGCGAAGGGCTTCTCCACGCCCAAGATCGAGGGCAAGCTTTCCTTGCGCGCTTCCGTCACCGGCGAGATCGTGCTGGACGACTGCGTGGTGCCGGAAGACAATCTGCTGCCGAACGCCAAAGGACTCGGCGGCCCGTTTGGCTGCCTCAACAATGCGCGCTACGGCATCGCCTGGGGCGCCATGGGCGCCGCCGAGTTCTGCTGGCAGGCGGCGCGCCAATACGTGCTTGACCGCAAGCAGTTCAACCGCCCGCTCGCCGCCAATCAGCTCGTGCAGAAGAAGCTCGCCGACATGCAGACCGAGATCGCGCTTGGCTTGGCGGGCGTGTTGCGGCTCGGCCGCATGCTGGAGGCGGGGCAGGCGTCGCCCCCCTCGACCTCGCTCATGAAGCGCAACAATTGCGGCAAGGCGCTCGACATCGCGCGCACGGCGCGCGACATGCATGGCGGCAACGGCATTTCCGAGGAATACCACGTGATGCGCGTGCTCTCGAACCTCGAGACGGTCAACACCTACGAGGGCACGCACGACATCCACGCGCTGATTCTGGGGCGCGCGCAGACCGGGATTCAGGCGTTCTTTTGAGAGCGCAATCCTCTCTCCGTCACCCTGAGGCGCTCGCGCGAAGCGCGAGCCTCGAAGGGCGACGGCCAAGGTCCTGCGAATTGGCCGATCATCCTTCGAGGCGCGCCTTCGGCGCGCACCTCAGGATGACGGATTGAGAGTCGTTGCATGGACCTCCTTCACATCGCGCTGCTCGGCGGCACCGGAATCATCGCCGGCATCATCGCCACCATGGTGGGTGGCGCCGCGGTGGTGATCTATCCGGCGCTGCTGGCATCCGGCGTGCCGCCGCAGATGACGGCAGTCGCCAACGTCGCCTGCATCGCGCCCGCCACCATGCTGGCAGCGCTCAGCGACCGCTCGCGATTGCCGCCGCTCAACCGCGCCTTCATCGGCATGATCCTCGCCTCGATCACCGGCGCCGGCGTCGGTGCGCTCCTGCTGCTGGCCACGCCAGAGCGCATGTTCGCGCAGCTCATGCCGCTCCTGATCGGCTTTTCCACCGTGCTGTTCGCCTTCGCCGAGCGCATCAGCAAATGGCTGCAGCGCCGCGCCGAAGGGCGCGGCCACCCCATCGCCTTTAGCGTTTCCAGCCTGCGCATCTTGCTGCCGGTTTCCTTCTACGGCGGCTATTTCGGCGCCGGCGTCGGCATCATGCTGCTTGGCGTATTCTCGCTGGCGACCGGCGGCGACTATCGCGCGGCCAATGTCGCCAAGAACTTCGTCGCCAGCCTGAACGGCATGACCGCCACCGTGATCTACGCCACGCACGGCGCGGTGCCTTGGCCGCAGACGCT
>JARRNI010000229.1:0-7497 GCA_037385125.1 Pseudolabrys sp. | reverse complement strand
TGTGGGTCGCCATGGTGCTGGCCATGATGCTGCCGAGCGCCGGGCCGATGATCCTCACCTATGCCGAGATCGCCGAGACCGCCGCGCGCAAGGGCGAAAAGATCGTCTCGCCCGTGGCGATCGCCGCCGGCTACACGGTGGTCTGGCTCGGCTTCGCCGCCGCCGCCACGCTAGCGCAATTCGTCTTCACCCGCGCCGCGCTGATGGATGACGGCATGGCCTCGGCCAGCGGGCTGTTTTCCGGCGCCATCTTCATCGCCGCCGGGCTCTACCAGTTTTCCGCGCTCAAGCACGCCTGCCTGACGCAATGCCGCCAGCCGTTTCCCTTCTTCTTCGCCCATTGGGAGACGACGGCCCGCGGCGTGTTCCGGCTCGGCGTGACGCAGGGACTTTACTGCCTCGGCTGCTGCTGGGCGATGATGGCGGTGATGTTCGCGGTCGGCGCCATGAACATGGTGTGGATGGCCGCGCTCGGCGTCGTGATGACGCTGGAGAAGATGGTCAGCGGCAACCGCCTCACCTATGCGCTGGGCGTCCTTCTGATTGCAGCCGGCATCGCCTTCGTGGCGGTCGCCTTTGCCGCCCATTGGCCGGCGGCCTGAATTTAAGCTAGTGCTTAAATCAACAAAAATGGGAGTGACGCCTTGACCGAAGCCTGGACCTTGAAGGGCGAGATGGCCCTGTCGTGCAGCTTCTGCCCCTGCGTGATCTCGCTCGGCAACCATCCGCCGACCGAGGACCGCTGCCAGACCTGGGCGGGCTTCCGCATCGACGAGGGACATTTCGGCGACGTCGATCTGTCGGGCCGCAAGATCGGCCTGATGATGGACCTTCCCGGCATCATGGCGCGCGGCAACTGGACCACGGCACTGTTCGTCGACGACAAGGCGTCGAAGCCGGCGGTGGAGGGCGTGACCCGCATCTTCAGCGGCAGCGTGGGCGGCACCACCCAGCTGTTGTCGATCCTGGTGGGTCAATTCCTCGGCGTGCAGCAGGTGCCGATCACTTATGAGACGCAAGGCGACACCCGCGTCGTCAGCCTGGACAAATATGGCGGCGGCGCCATCACCCCGGTGCCCGGCAAAAAGACGGGCGAGAACGTGGTGATCCGCAACAGCCAATACTGGATCGGGCCCGATGTGATCGTCTCGCGCGCCGACAAGTCGCGCTTCCGGGGCTTCGGGCGCAACTGGAATCTGGCCGGCCGCTCGGCCGAGATCGTCAAGATCGACTGGGGCAACGGTTAAGTGCGGCGCTTCGCGATCGTCCGCGCCTTCGCCGTCCACGTATTCACCGCCACGGGGGCGGCGCTCGCGCTTCTGGCGCTGATCTTCGCAACCGGCGGGCATTGGGCGGCCATGTTCTTCACCCTCGGCCTGGCGCTCGTCGTCGACGGAATCGACGGGCCGCTGGCGCGCGCGTTCAAGGTGGCGGAGATGCTGCCGCGCTGGTCGGGCGAGACGCTCGACATCGTGGTCGACTTCGTCACCTACGTGTTCGTGCCCGCCTATGCCATCGCCGCTAGCGGGCTGTTGCCGGAGGCGCTGGCCGTCGTGACGGGGGTCGTGGTGGTGATCAGCGGTGCGATCTATTTCGCCGACCAGCAGATGAAGACCGACGACAATTATTTCCGCGGCTTCCCCGTGCTGTGGAACCTGGCGGTTTTCTACCTCTACCTGCTGGAGCCGCACGAGTGGCTGGCCGCCGCCCTGGTCGCGGCGCTGGCGCTGTTGACCTTCGCGCCGATCAAGTTCCTGCATCCTCTGCGGGTCAAACGGCTGCGCGCGCTCAACGTCGCCTTGCTGGCGGCCTGGGCGGTGCTGGCCTTCATCGCCGTAGTCTATAACCTGCAACCCGGGCCCTATGTGACCTGGCCGCTGGTTGCGATCGCGCTTTATTTCTTCGCGGTCGGCCTGTTGCCGCAGCGCTCCTGAGCATGCTCGATCTCCTCACCGATGCGAATGCCTGGGCGGCGCTGATCACGCTGACCGCGCTGGAAATCGTTCTCGGCATCGACAATCTGGTTTTCATCGCCATCCTGACCTCGCCGCTCGACCGGCGGCGCTCACGTCAGGCCCGCGCCGTCGGATTGTCGTTCGCCTTCGTCTTCCGCGTGCTGCTGCTGGCCTCGCTGAGCTTCATCATGGGGCTGACCCGGCCCGTGATCACGCTCTACGATGTGGTCTTTTCCTGGCGCGACATCATACTCGTCGCCGGCGGGCTGTTCCTGATCGCCAAGGCCACGCACGAAATTCACGGCGAGGTGGAGCCGGGCGAGGAGCAGCCGGCGCACGTCGCGCGCCGCCGCGCCATGTGGGCGGTGATCGCGCAGCTTGCCGTGATCGATCTGGTCTTCTCGATCGACTCGATCGTCACCGCCATCGGCCTTGCCGATCAACTCGAAGTCATGGTGGCGGCGGTGGTGATCGCCATGATCGTCATGTTCGTGGCGGCCGGGTCGGTGGGCGGCTTTATTGAGGAGCATCCCACCATCAAGATGCTGGCGCTGGCCTTCCTGTTGATGATCGGCGCGGCGCTTCTAGCCGACGGCTTCCATTTCCATATTCCGCGCGGCTACATCTACTCCGCCATGGCCTTTGCCGCCGCGGTCGAATTCCTCAACGTGCTTGCCCGCCGCAGAAGGCGCAAGCGATCCCGTCGCTGATCCAAAGGAGTTGCTTCATGCCCGTTCTTCTCATCGCCGGCGGCAGTCGCGGCATCGGCGCCGCCACCGCACGCATGGCAGCGCAGCGCGGCTATGACGTCGCGGTGAACTACGTGAGCAATGCCGAGGCCGCGGCCTCAGTGCTCGAGGACGTCAAAAAAACCGGCCGGCAATCGCTGGCGCTGCAGGGCGACATGAGCGTGGAAGCCGACATCGAGCGGGTGTTCGACGAGACGGTGCGCGCGCTCGGGCCCATCACGCATTTCGTGCACTCGTCGGGCATCCCGGGCAAGAACTCGCGCCTCGACGCTGCCACCGCCGCGACCATCCGCGACGTGATCGACGTCAATCTCTACGGCGGCATTCTGTGCGCCCGCGCGGCGGTGCGGCGAATGTCGACCGCGCTCGGCGGGAAGGGCGGCTCGATCGTCATGCTGGGCTCCATCGCCAGCGTCACCGGCGGCGTCGGCGAATATGTGTTCTATGCCGCGGCTAAGGGTGGCATCGACTCGCTTACCATCGGGGTCGCGCGCGAAGTGGCGAAGGAGGGCGTGCGCATCAACACCGTCCGCCCGGGCCCGGTCGTCACCGAGATCCACGAACCGGGCCGCCTGGAGCGCATCTCGCCGCTATTGCCGATGGCGCGGCCGGGCGAGCCCGACGAGGTTGCCGAGGCCGTTCTGTTCCTGCTGTCGGATGCCGCGTCCTATATTTCGGGCAGCCTCGTCAACGTGTCGGGCGCGCGCTGAGCTTCATCGGTATGCACCTTGCGCTTGCCGCCCACCTGCCTATGATCCCCGCCGCAATCCGGCAGAGTCCCAATCTCATCACGTAAAGGAGCGGATCATGGTCGCGGCAGTGCGCGTGCATAAAACCGGCGGTCCCGAAGTCTTGACCTATGAGGATGTCGAGATTCCGGCGCCCGGCCAGGGCCAGATCAAGATCAAGACCCATGCCGCCGGCATCAATTTCATCGACACCTATTTCCGCTCGGGCGCCTATCCCTCGCCAGTCGGTATGCCCTTTATTGCCGGCAACGAGAGCGCCGGCGAGGTGATCGCGGTCGGCCCCGGCGTCAGCGACCTGAAAGTGGGCGACCGCGTCGCCTTCGTCGGCGCGATGGGCGGCTACGCCGCCGAGCGAGTAGTGCCGGCCGAGCGCGCCGTCAAAATGCCGGACAATATCAGCTACGAGCAGGCCGCCGGCATGATGCTCAAGGGCATGACCGCGCAGTATCTGCTCAACAGCACCTTCAAGGTGGGCAAGGGTACCACGCTGCTGATGCACGCGGCCGCCGGCGGCGTCGGGCTGATCCTGTGCCAGTGGGCGAACCACCTGGGCGCCACCGTCATCGGCACCGTCGGCTCCAAGGAGAAGGCGGAGCTCGCTAAGAAGAACGGCTGCCACCACACCATCCTCTATCGCGACGAGGATTTCGTGGCGCGGGTGAAGGAAATCACCGGCGGCAAGCTGTGCGACGTGGTCTATGATGGCGTCGGCAAGTCGACATTCCCGGCCTCGCTCGACTGCCTGCATCCGCTTGGGCTTTTCGTCAGCTTCGGCAGCGCCTCCGGCCAGATCGACGCGTTCAACATCAACATCCTGCAGACTAAGGGCTCGCTGTTCGCCACGCGCCCGACCCTCAACAACTACGTCGCTAAGCGCGAGGACCTGGTGGCCTGCGCCAACGACCTTTTCGACAAGGTGGGCTCCGGCGCGGTGAAGATCCCGGTCAACCAGACCTACAAGCTCAAGGACGCGGCCAAGGCGCACAAGGAGCTGGAAAACCGCGGTACCACCGGCACCTCGATCCTGGTGCCGTAGCGCATGATCCCGAAAAAGCCCGCCCCCGGCTTTATGGGGGTGGGAACCGGTTTTCGGATAAGATCATGCGCACGCAAAATGTCAGGGACGCGCTGTGATTCAATCTAAAGCGATAGGGCTCTAGCTTTGCGCGGGGCTCGCTCGGCACCGGGTGCGCCGCCCTCGCGGGACAGGTTGGCGGTGCGCTGACATGCAGCCGTGGAACCGGTGGGCCACGCTCGGCCTCGGCATCGTCGCGCTGCTGGCGGGACAGGTGGCGGCGCTGCTGGCGCTCTCCTGGTGGTACGGGGCCAGCATCGCCCACATGCCGGATTTCAGCGGCGACGGCGTCGCCGTCACCATCGTCATCTTCGTTTCCACGCCCGTGCAGCTGCTGCTGCTCTGGCTGATGGCGGACAGAGTAGGCGGCAATGCGGCCGGCTATCTCGCCCTCAGGCTGCCGTCCCGCGGCGAAGTGCTGTTCGGCCTGGCGGCGACCATTGGCCTGATCATCGTCGGCAACGCCATCAGCTGGGTGTTTGGCCGCTTCATCGTCACCTCGTTCCAGCTCGACATCTACCGCACGGCGGCGGCCGCCGAATGGCTGCCGCTGCTGTGGCTGGCGGTGGTGGTGGCGACGCCGATCGGCGAGGAGACCCTGTTCCGCGGCTTCCTATTCCGCGGCTGGCTGCGCAAGCCTCGCGACACGTGGCCGGTGATCCTGTTGACCGCATTCCTTTGGTCGATCGTGCACGTGCAATACGACTGGTTCGTGATCGCGCAGGTGTTCTGCTTCGGCGTGTTGCTCGGCTGGCTGCGCTGGGCCAGCGGGTCGGCCATCCTGACCATGCTGCTGCACGCGGTGATCAACTGCGAAGGCATGTTCGAGACCTTCCTCACTTTGCACCACTAGCGTCTCGTCAAAGCAACGCCGCGATGCGCGCGAAGGCGGGATGCTGGGTGATGCCGGCGGGCAGGCGCGGTAGGCCGATCACGTCGATGCCGCCGGAAAAGCGCGCAATGCTGGCCACGGTGTCTTCGAGTTCGACCGGGTTGCGCTCGCTTTCGCTCACCACGATGGCCGCCACCGTAAGCTTGCGCTGCGCCAGCACGTCGAGCGCGGTCAAAGTGTGGCTGATGGTGCCGAGATAGCCGCCCACCACGAGCAGCAGCGGAATGTTCAGCGCCGCCATCCAGTCGAGCACGGTGCGCTTGCCATCGAGCGGCACCATGATGCCGCCGACGCCCTCGATCAACAGGATGCCGTTCTCGGCCTCGATCGCGCCACGGCTGAAGGCGATCAGTTCGTCGAAGGCGATCGCGCGGCCCTCGCGCGCGGCGGCAAGGTCGGGCGAGAGCGGGGCGCGGAACCGCCAAGGCGCCATGCGCGCGACCTCCTCTGCGATCACCGGACGGCCGAGCGCGGCGAGCAGCACCGCCGGATCGCTGGTCTCGGCCACGGAGGAATCGTAGCCGCTCACTACGGGCTTGAGCGCGTCGACCGCGGCGCCGGCTTCGCGCAGCCGGCGGATCAGGCCGGCGGTGACGAAGGTCTTGCCGACGTCGGTTCCCGTGGAGGCGACGAAATAGGCCGCCACGTTACGCCACCAATACTTGGTCCCGCACCAGGTCGGCTAGCCGCGCGATCTGATCGTCGGGATGCTTCGCGGTGAAGGTCAGGCGCAGGGGCGCGGTGCCGGCCGGCACCGTGGGCGGACGGATGGCGGCGACCAGGAAGCCTTCGTCCTGCAGCCGGCGCGAGGCGGAATGCGCCGCCTGCTCGTCGCCGACCACCACCGGCACGATCGGGCTTTGCGTTCCCGGCAGGCCGGCTTGGCCGGTGAAGGCTTTCGCTTTACGCAAAGGCTGCGCCGCGTAGCCCGGCTCGCGCTCGCTGGCGCCGGCCACGATCGCCGGCGGCAGTCCGGTCGAATAGACCAACGTGCGCGCGCAGTTGCGCATCAACTCGATCACCGGCGCTGAGGCGCACAGGTAACCGCCATAGGCGCCGACCGCCTTCGACAGGGTGCCCATCTGCAATGGCATGGGCACATGGCTGTTGCCGATAAAGGAAGAGCCGCGCCCGCCGCCCACCACGCCGGGCCATGGGCGTCGTCCGACATCAGCCAGACATCGTATTCGTCGGCCAGCGCGTTGAGCGCGGCGAGCGGCGCCAAATCGCCGTCCATGGAAAACATGCCGTCGGTGACGAGCAGCGCATTGTCGTGCTCGGCGCGATGACGCGCGAGGAGTTCGCGCGCATGGGCGAGATTGTTGTGGCGGAACGGCATGACACGGCCGCGCGAAAGGTGCGCGCCGGCATGGATGCAGGCATGCGGCAGCTCGTCGAGCAGTACCAGGCCGTCGCGTTCGATCAGCACCGGAATGATGCCGGCATTGGCAAGATAGCCGGACCCGAACACCACCGCCGCCTCGGTCTGCTTGATGCGGGCAAGGCGCTCTTCCAGCGCGGCATAGAGCGAGCGGGTGGTTGCCGGCGATCAGGCCCGAGGCGCCCGAGCCGGCGCCGTAGCGGGCGAGCGCCTCGGTCGCGGCCTGCTTCACCGCCGGATGGTGGCTCATGTTGAGATAGTCGGTGCAGGAAAACGACAACAGCCGGCGGCCGGCCCGCTCCACCCAGATGGCGTCTTCGCGATAGGTCTCGGCCAGGGCGCGGCGCAGATTGCGGCGCTCAAGATCGTCGAGCTTGGCTTGCGCGAAACGGTGAAGCGAGTCCATTAGAGGTCCCTCGTGGCCCATCCCGGGCGGGATGCCTAGCACAGACAGCGAGGGAAGCGCCAAATGGTGGTGAAAACCAGCAAAAACAGCCCGCCGCCGGACTGGTATGCGGCGGGCCTCGGCCATGTCTGGCTGCCCTATGCCCAGATGAAGTCCCCCGCGCCGCCGCGGCACCCTTGGAAGAAGCGCTCGTCTGCGAACTGCGTACCCGCTTGCAGTTGCCGCTCGATGACGTAGCCGAGGTGATGCGCCGTTGCATCAACGGCAAGCTTTCGCGCAGTACCATCCAT
>JARRNI010000228.1:0-6855 GCA_037385125.1 Pseudolabrys sp. | reverse complement strand
CCTCGGCCGCGTCACCATTTCCATCGGGGTCGCCACCCTGCACAACAGCGACACGCCGCAGAGCCTGATCGAGCGCAGCGACAAATGCCTCTACGCCGCCAAGCGGCACGGCCGCAACCGGGTGATGTGCGAGACCGACCCGGAGGTCGCCGGCGGCGCGGTGGCTGCTCCGCAGGTGGCCTGAATTTCTCGTTGTCGTAGCGATCTCATGCCAACTCCGTTCATTCCCGCGCAAGCGGGAATCCAGAACTGGGTCCCCGCTTTCGCGGGGACGAACGGAGAGGACATCGCTAGCCGGACTTCTTTAAACGCTTCTGCTTTTTGAGCGCTTGCGCTTCGGCTTCTTCGCACGGGCGCGTTCGGCAAGCTTTTGCCGGTGCGCGGCCGCGACTGCCGCCCGCGTCCACGCGGCCAGTTCGTCGGGATCGTCGTACAGCCGTTCCGGCAGCCGCCAGAACGAGTTGACCGTCACGACCTTGCCGGTCCGCGTCTGCGTGTAACTGAACGGCCGCGATCCTTCCTCGACAAAGCGCGACACCGTCGTGTCGTCGGCCTTGAAATACAGCTCTCCGCGCAGGAACAGGGAAAAACAGACGCCGTCGGCATAAAGGCCGAAGCCCGAGAACATGCGCCGCGCGGCGACCGGGCCAAAGGCGCTGAACAGCTCCTTTATCGATTCAGGGGCCACGGCGCGTGCACCCCGATGCGGCGGTCAGGACAGGGCTTCCGGCTTCGCGGGCGTGAGCTGCACTGACTCGCCGCAGCCGCAGGCTGAGGTCTGATTCGGATTATTGAACACGAACTGTGCCGACAGCTTCTCGGTCTTGAAGTCCATCTCGGTGCCAAGCAGGAACAGCACCGCCTTGGGGTCGATCAGGATCCTGACCCCCTTGTCCTCCACCACCTCGTCGGTGGGATTGACCGTCTCGGCGTACTCCATGGTGTATTCCATGCCCGCGCAGCCGCCGTTCTTGACGCCGACGCGCACGCCGGCCACGGGCTTATCGGCCTTCGCCATCGCATCGCGGATGCGCTGGGCGGCGGCCTCGGTCAGGCGCATCACCTGGGGGCGGGGTTGTGCAGTCGCCATGATGGTCCTCGTTCAGTCTCTATTTGGCGCGCGCTACCACATATTCAACACGAGTCGGGCCTCGTCCGACATCCGGCTCGGATCCCAAGGCGGGTCCCACACCACCGCGACCTTGGTCTCCTTCACCCCCGGCACGCTGGAAACCGCGTTTTCCACCATGATCGGCAGGTCCTGGGCGGCCGGGCAATTGGGCGAGGTCAGCGACATGTCGACCTTGACCGCGCAGTCGTCGCCGATGTCGATCTTGTAGATCAGCCCCAACTCATAGATGTCGGCGGGGATTTCCGGGTCGTAGACCGTCTTGAGCGCCGCGATGATGTCGTCGCTGAGCCGGGCGATCTCGTCGGCGGGCAGCGCGCTCGACGTGCTGAGTTCCGCATTCTCGTTCGGCCTGTCCTGCGGCTGCTGCGCCACGGACTCGGGGGTGTGCGTGGTTTCTTCGGTCATGCGAACATGTCCTGCGCCTTGATGAGGGAAGCTGCCAGCGCGTCCACCTCGCCTCTGGTGTTGTAGAGGCCGAACGACGCCCGGCAGCTCGCGGTCATGCCGTAACGCGCGAGCAGCGGCATTACGCAATGGGTGCCGGCCCGCACCGCCACGCCCTGGCGGTCGATCACCGTGGCCACGTCGTGCGGATGGGCGCCCTTCATCTCGAACGAGACCACCGGCCCCTTGTCCTTCGCCTTGCCGATGATGCGCAGCGAATTGATCGCGCCCAGCCGCTCGTGGGCGTACTGCGTCAGCTCGTTTTCGTGGGCCCGGACGCGGGCCTTGCCGATAGAATTGACGTAGTCGATGGCCGCCCCCAGGCCGATCGCCTGCACGATGGCCGGCGTACCCGCCTCGAACCGGTAGGGGGGCTCCCCGTAGGTGATGCGATCACAGGTAACTTCCTCGATCATCTCGCCGCCGCCGTTGAACGGTGGCATGGAAGCGAGATGCTCGTATTTGCCGTAGAGCGCGCCGATCCCGCTCGGGCCGTAAATCTTGTGGCCGGTGAACACGTAGAAATCGCAGTCGATGTCGCGCACGTCGATGTCGAGATGCACCGCCGCCTGGGCGCCGTCCACCAGTACCGGGATGCCGCGGGCATGCGCCAGCTTCACCACCTCTTTCACCGGCACTACTGTGCCGAGCACGTTCGACATGTGGGTGACGGCGACCAGCTTGGTGCGCGGCGTCAACAGCTTCTCGAACTCGTCGAGCGCGAAATTGCCGTCCTCGTCGATCGGCACCCATTTGAGCACGGCGCCCTGCCGTTCGCGCAGGAAATGCCAGGGCACGATGTTGGAATGGTGCTCCATGATGGAGAGCACGATCTCGTCGCCGGCCTGAATGCGTTCGCGCCCAAAGGTATAGGCGACCAGGTTGATCGCCTCGGTGGCGTTGCGGGTAAAGACGATCTCTTCCGGGCGCGACGCGTTGAGGAAGCCGCGCACCGTCGCGCGCGCGCCCTCATAGGCCTCGGTCGCCTCGTTGGCGAGATAGTGCAGGCCGCGGTGCACGTTGGCGTATTCCTCGGTATAAGCCTTGTGCAGGCGGTCGAGTACAGCCTTTGGCTTTTGGGCGGAGGCGGCGTTGTCGAGATAAACCAGCGGCTTGCCGTAGACCTGCATGGCCAGCGCGGGGAAGTCCGCGCGGATGCGATCGATATCCAGGGCGCCGTTTTTGACCGCAGGGTGAGTCATCGGCGGTCACTCCGCAATAAACCGTTCGTTCCCGCGCAAGCGGGAACCCAGGGCCAAACAAATGGCCCTTCGGTGACCCGCTCTGGGTCCCCGCTTTCGCGGGGACGAACGGAGAGATTGGTGCGCGTCATCCCCGCGATCCCATCCATTCAATGGCCGCGTTCATCAGCGCCTCGCGGATCGCTTCGTTGCCGATTTCCTCCACCACCTCGCCGATAAAGGCCTGGATCAGCAGCGCCTCGGCCTCCGGCTCCGGGATGCCGCGCGACATCAGGTAGAACTTGAGCGCCTTGTCGGGTGCCGAGGTGGTGGCGCCGTGGCCGCAGACCACGTCGTCGGCGAAGATTTCCAGCTCCGGCTTGTTGTCGGCCTCGGCCTCGTCGGTCAGCAGCAGCGACCGCGTCATCATCTTGGCGTCGGTCTTCTGCGCATGCGGCTTGACCACGATCTTGCCCTGGAACACGCCGTGGCCGCGGTCGTCGAGCACCGACTTGAACTGCTCGCGGCTCTCGCAATGGGCGGCGGCGTGCTCGATCAGCAGCGTGGTGTCGACGTGCTCCTTGCCGCGCTGGAGGCTCACGCCGCGAATGCCGCCATGGCTGTGCTCACCGGCGAAGCGCACGAAATTCTGGTTGCGCACGACCGAGGAGTCCGACGTGTAGGCGAAGCTGTTAAAGGTGGCCTTGGCGCCGATTTGCGCCAACAGGCTGGCGACATGCAGGGCGCGCGCGCGGGTGACCTTGAAATAGTCGGCTTCCGCCTCGTCGCCCACCACCAGCTCGGTTGCCGCGTTGACCTGGGCATCACCGCTGTCATGCTCCTCGATAATCGTCGCCTTGGCGCCCTCGTCCACCACGACCAGCGAGCGCACGAAATTGGCGCTCGGCTTGTCCGCGCCGGTGGCGAAGACCAGATGGATCGGCCGCTTGAGTTCGGCGGCCTTGGCGATCCGGATGACGGCGCCGTCGCCCATCAGCGCGGTATTGAGCGCCACCGCCACGTCGTCGGTGGCGAAGGTGCTGCCGACATGCTCGGCCACCAGCGCGTCACCGCTCGCCAGCGCGTCGGCCAGCGAGCCGATGGTGAGACCGTCTTCCGGCGCGAGGTCGGACATTTCCGGCGCGAACACGCCGTCGACGAACACCAGCCGGCGGCTGTCGAGGCCTTTAAGGATCTTGCCGGCATCCTTGGCGCGCGCCTTGGCGGCCGCGTCGGGCGCAGGGGCCAGCGGATTGGCTTCGCGCATCAGCGCGCGCAGGTCGGTGTATTTCCAATCCTCCACGCGCCGGTGTGGCAGCCCACGTTCTTCGAACCGCTTGAACGCGCCTTCGCGCAAGGTCGCGATGCCGCCCTTGCCCGGCAGCGAGCCGCGCGCGGCTTCGTAGGCGGCGCTCAGCGCCTGCTCGGCCGGAGTCTTCATGGGCGTGACGTCAGCCATGGCTTACGCCGCCTCCTCGCCGGCATATTCGGCATAGCCCTTGGCCTCGAGCTCGAGCGCCAGTTCCTTGCCGCCGGTCTTCACCACGCGCCCGCGCGCCATCACGTGCACCACTTCGGGCACGATGTAGTTGAGCAGCCGCTGATAGTGGGTAATGACGATCATGGAGCGCTCCGGCGAGCGCAGCGCGTTGACGCCGTCGGCCACGATGCGCAGCGCGTCGATGTCGAGGCCGGAGTCGGTCTCGTCGAGCACAGCGATACGCGGCTGCAGCACCGACATCTGCAGGATTTCCTGGCGCTTCTTCTCGCCGCCGGAGAAGCCGACATTGACCGCACGGCGCAGCATCTCCTGGCTGATGCCGAGATTCTTGGCGGTGTCGCGCACCAGCTTCATGAACTCGGGCGTCGAGACCTCGCCCTCGCCGCGGCTTTTGCGCTGCGCGTTGAGCGCGGTGCGCAGGAAGGTCATGGTGGCGACGCCCGGCACCTCGACCGGATACTGGAAGGCGAGGAACACGCCCTTGGCGGCGCGCTCGTCTGGGCTCATCTCCAGGATGCTCTCGCCGTCGAGCAGCACGTCGCCCTCGGTGACTTCGTAGTCCTCCTTGCCGGCCAGCACATAGGCCAGCGTCGACTTGCCGGAGCCGTTGGGTCCCATGATGGCGGCGACATGGCCCTTCTCCACGGTCAAGTCGAGGCCGTTCAGGATCTTCTTGCCGTCGATCTCGACGTGCAGATTTTTCACTTCAAGCAATGACATGGTTCTACTTTCTAGCTCTTGTTGTCGGCGCCCCAGCGCCAATGCAAACCATCTTCGGTTTTCCAGTAGCTGACAATGGCTAGCGTAGCGAGGGCAGCGACATCGAACGCGATAAGCGCCACCAGCGTCCAATAGCTCCTCTCCGTCACGCGCAGGGTCACCGAAATCAAGACCATCGCGACCACGGTCGCAATGGTCAGTGTCCAGCCTTGCCACGTCACCGGCGTCGCGCCGTAGCCATACCGCTTCGGCTTGAACCAATATTGGGTCATCGAACTGGCTCCGCGTTTAGCCCACGCTGCCTTCGAGCGAGATCGAGATCAGCTTCTGCGCCTCGACCGCGAATTCCATCGGCAGCTGCTGCAGCACGTCCTTGACGAAGCCGTTGACGACGAGCGCGGTCGCCTCCTCCGCCGACATGCCGCGGCTCTGGCAGTAAAACAGCATGTCCTCGGAGATTTTCGAGGTGGTGGCCTCGTGCTCGAACACGGCCGAGGAATTCTTCGTCTCGATGTAGGGCACGGTGTGCGCGCCGCACTGGTTGCCGATCAGAAGCGAGTCGCAGTTGGTGAAGTTGCGCGCGTTGGTCGCCTTGCGGTGGGCCGAGACCAGGCCGCGATAGGTGTTGTTTGACTTGCCGGCCGAGATGCCCTTGGAGATGATACGGCTGATGGTGTTCTTGCCGAGGTGCAGCATCTTGGTGCCGCTGTCGACCTGCTGGTGGCCGTTCGAGATGGCGATCGAATAGAACTCGCCGCGCGAATTGTCGCCGCGCAGGATGCAGCTCGGATATTTCCAGGTGATGGCCGAGCCGGTCTCGACTTGGGTCCAGGAGATTTTCGAGTTCTTGCCGCGGCAGTCGCCGCGTTTGGTGACGAAGTTGTAGATGCCGCCCTTGCCCTCGGCGTCGCCCGGGTACCAGTTCTGCACCGTTGAGTATTTGATCTCGGCGTTGTCGAGCGCGACCAGCTCGACCACCGCGGCGTGCAGCTGGTTCTCGTCGCGCATCGGCGCCGTGCAGCCCTCCAGATAGGACACGTAGGCGCCCTTGTCGGCGATGATCAGCGTGCGCTCGAACTGGCCAGTGGAGCGCTCGTTGATGCGGAAGTAAGTCGACAGTTCCATCGGGCAGCGCACGCCCTCCGGCACGTAAACGAACGAGCCGTCCGAGAACACCGCCGAATTGAGCGTGGCGAAGAAGTTGTCGGAGGTCGGCACCACGGAGCCGAGATATTTCCGCACCAGCTCGGGATGCTCGCGGATCGCCTCCGAGATCGGCATGAAGATCACGCCGGCCTTCTTCAGCTCTTCCTTGAAGGTGGTGGCGACCGAGACGGAGTCGAACACGGCGTCGACCGCGACCCGGCCGCGGCCGGATTCGCCGCCGGTCGCCTCGTCGTCGAGCTGGCTCGGCTCGCCCTGCTTGCGCACGCCGGCGAGGATTTCCTGCTCCTTCAGCGGAATGCCGAGCTTCTCGTAGGTCTTGAGAATCTCCGGATCGACTTCGTCCAGCGATTTCGGCGCCTTGAACGCTTTCGGCGCGGCGTAGTAGTAGGCGTCCTGGTAGTCGATCTTCGGGTAATGCACGCGCGCCCAGGTCGGCTCGCGCATGGTCAGCCAGCGCTTGAAGGCGCCGAGCCGCCATTCGAGCATCCAGTCGGGCTCGTTCTTCTTCGCCGAAATGAAGCGGACGGTGTCTTCGGAAAGACCCTTGGGGGCCTTCTCGGATTCGATGAGAGTCTCGAACCCATACTTGTATTGATCAACGTCGATGCGTTTGACCTGCTCGACGGTCTCCTGTACGGCCGGCATTCTTCCCTCCGCTCACGGTTGCAAGGACCGCGGGTTGGATTAAGTCGGTTATGGTGTCGCTAGCG
>JARRNI010000227.1:0-6864 GCA_037385125.1 Pseudolabrys sp. | reverse complement strand
TAGGAACGGACGCCGCCCCCTCGCGTTGAGGCAGGAACCAGCGAGGGCTGAACGATGAAAAATATTTCCGGACTCATCGCCGCCGCGCTGCTGGCGGGCGCCGTCTCGGCGCCAGCTCTGGCGCAGCAGCAACGGCAACAGATGCAGAACGACAACAATATGCAGGTCGAGCAGCAGGCCTGCGAGGGCGACGTGTATAGCCTTTGCGGGCAGGCGATCCCGGACCAGGACCGCATCGAGCATTGCCTGCGCAAGAAATGGAGCAAGGTCAGCCACAAATGCCGCTCTGCCATGGCGAGCTACGGCAAGCGGCACAATGGCGGCGCATCCCACTGACGGGCGCGCGCGGGAGGCGCAAGGCGCTTCTCGCACCTTTCGGGTTCGCATCCTCGTGGTAGATTGGGCCATGACCCGCCCAGGAGACCACGACGCATGCGACCCTTGACGCTCGGCGAATTCACCATCGGCCGCGTGGCCGAATTGGAATTCCCCGCCTTTTCCGCCCTCGAATTCTTCCCCGCCGCAACGCCGGACATGCTCGAAGCCGCGCGCCGCGCCTTTCCGGGCCGCATCAGCGCCGACAACAAAATCGTCATGAGCTTTCATTCCTTCGTGCTGCGGACTGGCCGCCACACCATCCTGATCGACACCTGCTGCAACAAGTCGCGGCCCGGGCGCGGCCAGTTCGACGACGGCAAGGCCGACTATCTCGCCGGCCTCGCCGCCATGAGCGTGAAGCCGGAGGAGGTGACGCACGTGATGTGTACGCACCTGCACTGGGACCACGTCGGCTGGAACACGCAAGCCGTCGACGGAAACTGGGTACCGACGTTTCCCAACGCGCAATACGTCATGGCCAAGCGCGAATACGACCACTGGGACGCAGTCTATGCCAAGAGCAAGGGCGACGCCGGTAACATCCACGCGCTCGCCTTCGAAGACAGCGTACTGCCGCTGATGCGGGCGGAGAAGGCGATCCTGGTGCACGACGATTACGAGCTTGACCACAACATCTCGATCGAGGCGTGCCACGGCCATACCCCGGGGCACGTGGTGGTGAACGTCGGCTCGAACGACAAGCGCGGCGTGTTCATCGGCGACGCCATCCACCATCCGATCCAGCTCATGTTCCCGGAGCTGTCGACGCGGGCCGATTCCGATCAGGACGTCGCGCGCCAATCGCGGCGCGCGCTGATCGACAAGCATGCCGACACCGGCAATCTGGTCATGCCGCATCATTTTTCGACGCCGTCCTGCGGGACCATCGAGCCGGCCGCTCAAGGCTTCCGCTTCGACTTCGTGGAAGGGTCCTGAGCCGTGGCGCCGGAAAGCATTTTGCAGGGCAAGCAGCGCCCGTTCACGGGCGCGGAATTTCTTGAATCGCTTCGCGATGGCCGCGAGGTCTATATCTACGGCGAGCGCGTGAAGGACGTCACCACGCATCCGGCCTTCCGCAACGCGGTCCGCTCGGTGGCGCAACTCTACGACGCGCTGCACGACCAAAGGACCAAGCCGGTGCTGACGGCGCCGACCGACACCGGCTCCGGCGGCTATACCCACAAGTTCTTCAAGGCCGCGCGATCGCGCGAAGAAGTGATCGCACAGCGCGACGCCATCGCGACCTGGGCGCGCATCACCTTTGGCTGGATGGGGCGCAGCCCGGACTACAAGGCGGCGCTGATGAACACGCTGGGCGCCAATGCCGCGTTCTACGGGCCGTTCGCCGACAATGCGCGCCAATGGTACAAGCGCAGCCAGGAGGCCGTGCTCTATCTCAACCACGCGCTGGTCAATCCGCCGATCGACCGCTCTAAGCCGGTCGACGAGGTCAAGGACGTCTACATCTCGATCCAAAAGGAGACGGACGCCGGCATCTACGTGTCGGGCGCCAAGGTGGTGGCGACCAATTCCGCGCTCACCCACTACAATTTTCTCGGCCAGAACATGGGCCAGGAGATCACCGATCCCTCGATGGTCGTCATGTTCATCGCGGCGATGGACACGCCCGGCATCAAGCTGATCTGCCGCGGCTCCTACGAGATGGCGGCGGCAGCGACCGGCTCGCCGTTCGACTATCCGCTCACCTCGCGCTTCGACGAGAACGACGCCATCTTCGTGTTCGACAACGCGTTCATCCCCTGGGAGAACGTGATCATCCACCGCGACGTGCAGCGCCTGAAGGACTTCTATCCGAAGTCCGGCTTCGTCAACGGCTATACGCTGCAGGGCTGCACGCGGCTGGCGGTGAAGCTCGATTTCATCGCCGGGCTGCTGCTGAAGGCGGCGCGCGCCACCGGCGTCGACGCCTTCCGCGGCGTACAGGTCCATCTCGGCGAGATAATCGGCTGGCGCAACCTGTTCTGGTCGCTCACCGACGCCATGGCCTGCAATCCGCAGCCGTGGGTGGCCGATACGGTGCTGCCCAACATCACGGCCTCCACCGCCTACCGGCTGTTCATGACGGAGGCCTATCCGGCGGTGCGCTCGATCGTGGAAAAGGTGGTGGCGTCGGGACTGATCTACCTGCCCTCGCACGCGCGCGACTTCAAGAACCCGGACATCGACAAGTATCTGGCGCGCTATGTACGCGGCTCCAACAACATCGACTATAAGCAGCGCATCAAGCTGATGAAGCTGTTGTGGGACGCCATCGGCACCGAGTTCGGCGCGCGCCATGAACTCTACGAGATGAACTATGCCGGCAGCCACGAGCTGGTGCGGCTGTTCCCGCTGCAAATGGCCACCGCCTCCGGGGCGCTGGCGGAGATGGAGGCCTTCGCCGACCGCTGCATGGCGGACTACGACGAGGACGGCTGGACGAGCGACACTTATAAGGACGGCAGCGACATTTCGATTCTCGGCAAGGGTGGGTTCTGATCTGCCGGCCGTTCCCGGACGGCGCGAAAGCGCCAGACCTGGAGTGACAAATCGATAGACCGGGGGTGCCCCTACTCCGCCGCCTGCTGGCCGGGCGGGCGCATGGTCTCGACGCCGTCGGCGGCGCTGGCGGAAATGGTGGTGCGCACCATCAGCCGCGCCTGGTCCGGCGGCCAGGGCCGGCCGCGGTGTAGGGTGGCGCGGTTGTCCCACATGACCACGTCGCCGGCCTTCCACGCGTGCACATAGCTTGACCCCGGCGCGGTGGCGGCCTGCATCAGTTCGTCGATCAATTGCCTGCCGGCTTCCGGCGCCATGCCCTCGACCGCATAGGCATGCGAGGCGAGATAGAGCGCCTTGCGGCCGTTGACCGGGTTCGTCCATATCATGCGCCAGCAGACCGGCGGCAGGGCGGCACGCTCGGCCGCAGAGGCCAGATCGGCCGCAATTTGCCCGCGCGAATGGGCGTAATCGTGCCAGGCGAAGGAATTCTCCAGCCGCGCCTGTAATGCGAGATCGAGCCGCTCGAAGGCGAGCCGGGTCGAAACATATTCGGTTTCGCCGCCCTCGCCCGGGATGATGCGCGCCGACAGCACCGAGGTGAGCGCCGGCACGCGCTTGAACGAGGAGTCGGTGTGCCAGAGCTGGTTGGCCCTGTTACGCAGCGCCACGCGCGAGTCGGGTGGCACCACCTTGCCGTCCGGGCCGATGCTGGAGAGGCGGACGAAATGGGTCCCCGTGCCATCCAGGCCGATCTTGGTGATCTCCGGCTCGCCGAAGCGGCACGAGAAGGCAAGCTGGAGGTCGTCGGTCACCGCCTGACCGCGGAACACGAGGACCGAATGCTCCTCGAAGGCGGCGCGCACCGCCGCATAGGCGGCATCGTCATTGGCGACATCGGTGAGCGTCACGCCGGTGAGCTCGGCGGCGAAGCCCGGGCCCAGTTGAGCGGCTTGCATGGAAGAACCCTCGAGGTTGTCTTACGCGTCGGCGTGCGCGTCTTCGACCTTCACGATGTAAGGCTTTTCGCGCTTGGCCGCGGGGTCGAATTCCGAGCGGCCGGTAAAATTGATGTGGCGGCCGTAGGTGTGCAGCGACATGGAGACACCGCTGCCGGTGTTCCAGACGCTGTGGATGTGCTCGGGGTAACAGCGCGCAACGTCGCCCGCCTTCATCACATGCGCCTCACCGTGCTTGAGGTCGGCAAAGCCCGACCTGCTGCCGTCGTCAAGCCGCTCGTAATTGACCTCTTCCTCCTGGCCTTCCATGCCGACCACCACCGCCCAGGTCTTGTGATTGTGCGGGGTGGTGCCGCGGTTGGGCAGCCAGGAGATCAGGAACACCGCCAGGTCGTGGTTGGGCTCCTCGTGCAGGATGTGCAGGCTGAAGCCCTGCTCCGGATCGCATTCGCGGTATTCCGGGCGGAACCAGCCCGGCTCCTTGGCGAATTTCTGCGCCAGCGGCGAAACCAGCTCGGTGATCTTCTTCGGATCGGTCTCGCGCGCGGTGATGGCGCGCAGGTCCTCAACATATTGATCGAGGGTGTAGGAGCTGGTCATGGCGGCTTCCTCCGGCGCGACGTGTGGTGACCATTTTGCAAGCTCGGGCCACGGAGAACAATATTTTTCCCTATCCCCTTCCGGCGGAAGGATATTTTCGCTTCAGTTGTTGACCGAGCCACCGTCCACCACGATCGACTGGCCGGTGATGAAGTCGCTGTCGCCGGAGGCGAGAAAGACCAGCGTGCCGGTCAGGTCCTCCGGATAGCCGTCGCGCTTGAAAGCGCGCGAATTGCGCACGGGAGCGCGCTCCTCCTCCACATGCTGCGCGTTTTCCAACCCGGTGTCGGAAAGAATATAGCCGGGCGACAGCGAATTGACCGCGATGCCGTATTGGCCCAATTCACGAGAGAGCGATCGGGTAAAGGCAAGCATGGCACCCTTCGAGCAGACATAGGGCAGCATGCGCGGCACGCCCTTGTAGGCGGCGCCGGAGGCAATGTTGATGATCTTGCCCGATTTGCGCGCGATCATATGCGAGGCGACGTGCTTCACCATCAGCCAGGGCCCGCGCACATTGATTGCCATCACCTTGTCCCAGGTGGCGGTGTCCCATTCGTTATAGTGGCGGGGGTTGAGCTTGGCGTAGAGCGCGGCATTGTTGACCAGCACGTCGATCTGGCCGAAGCGCGCGACGGTCTGCGCGACCAGCGCCTCTACCTGGCTTTCGTCGCTGACGTCGAAGGTGGCGCTTGCCGCGCTGCCTTCTCCGTGCGCCGCGGCCATCTCCTGCGCGAGTGCGGTGCCGTCCTCGATATCCGCGATCATCACGCGCGCACCTTCGTTGGCGAGCGCCAGTGAATAGTACCGGCCGATGCCCCGGGCGCCGCCGGTGACGAGCGCGACCTTGCCTGCGAGTCTAGCCATGAACACCTCCACCATCATGCCCGGCACTCGGGTCCAGCTTTCAGCCGGTCCGAGCACAAGCCGTGTGCCGAGCATCCACGTCTTTATACACGGATGGCATAAAAGGCGTGGATGGCCGGGACAAGCCCGGCCATGACGAAGTCAGAGAGCGATCCGCCGCTATTTATGGAGGGCTTGGCGCGCGCGGCAAGAAGTGCGATTTTTTGCGCCATGATCGGCACGCCGCCCACTTTCGCCCTGCCGCCCGGCTTTCTCGGCATGGAGCGCCGCGACCGCGACGCGGCCATGACGATCGCCGGCGTGCCGCTCGACATCGGCACCTCCAACCGCGCCGGCGCGCGCTTCGGCCCGCGCGCCATCCGCGCCGCCAGCCGCATGCTGGCCGACGGCGCGCATCCGACCACCTGGGTCGAGCCGGCGCAGACGAATCTCTCCGACATCGGCGATTTCGAGATCGCGCTTGGCGACATCCCGCAGAGCCTCAAGCGCATCGAGGAGCAGACCGCTGGACTCGACCACCTGGTGGCGCTCGGCGGCGAGCACGGGATCACGCTGGCGCTGCTGCGGGCGCTGGCCAAACGCACCGGACCGCTCGGACTCATCCAGTTCGACGCCCATGTGGACACCTGGCCGGAGAATTTCGGCCAACTCTATTCACACGGCGCGGTGTTCTACCATGCCATCAACGAGGGCCTGGTCGATCCGCGCCGCATGATCCAGATCGGCATCCGCTGCACCATGCAGCGCGAGGTCTACGACTGGACGCTGGCGCAGGGCGTCACCATCCTGAGCGCCCAGGATGTGCACGAGCAGGGGCCGGTAGCCATGGCGGAAAAGGCCCGCGCGGTGGTGGGCGACGCGCCCTGCTATCTCACCTTCGACGTGGACGCGCTCGATCCCGCCTTCGCGCCCGGCACCGGCACGCCGGAGATCGGCGGCCTGGCGTCGTGGCAGGCGCAACGCATCCTCCGCCAGCTGGGCGGCGTCAAATTCGCCGGCATGGACGTGGTCGAAGTGGCGCCGGCCTATGACGTGTCCGAGATCACGGCGCTGGCGGCGGCCAGCATGGTGTTCGAATATCTGGCGCTCACCGTCACGCAGCCGTCCGAACGCTGAGCTAAGTTGCGCGTTAGCGATATATTCCGCCGCGAGAGGCCGCGATGTTTCCCTTGCCCACCAGCGTTTTCCTCACTAAAGGCATCGGCATCCACCGCCACCGGCTCACCTCGTTCGAGCTCGCCCTGCGCGACGCCGATATCGAGCAGCAGAACCTGGTGGCGATCTCGTCGATCCTGCCGCCTGCCTGCAAGCTGATCGCGCGCGAGGAAGGCGTCGCCGCGCTGAAGCCGGGCGAGATCACCTTCGCGGTGATGGCGCGCGAGGAGACCAGCGAACCGGGCCGGCGCGTGCATGCCAGCGTCGGGCTGGCGCGGCCGGCCGATCCGGGCCGCTACGGCTATGTCGCCGAGCACCACGGCTTCGGCATGACCGCGCAGGAGAGCGGCGACTATACGGAAGATCTCGCCGCCAGCATGCTGGCCTCCACGCTCGGCATCGAGTT
>JARRNI010000226.1:0-6866 GCA_037385125.1 Pseudolabrys sp. | reverse complement strand
CGCAATCATCGATGCAGCTTGCGACGCTTGGCAAAAGCTCATTGCTCAACCGCAAACAATAACAGCAATCGGTTTGCGAGACTGGGCACACATCAGTCAGTCTCTATGACCGTTGGTATGATTCCTGATCACGCTGCACTCGACGCCGGCGGCATGGCGAGCACGGCGTAGATCGCCTCGGCGTCGCGCGATTCGCGCAGCTTGCGCGCGACCTCCGGGTCACGGAGCACGCGCGCCACCCGCGCCAGCGCCTTCAGGTGATCGGCGCCGGCGGCTTCCGGTGCCAGCAGCAGGAACACCAGATCGACCGGTTGTTCGTCGAGCGCCTCGTAATCCACCGGCCGCTCCAGCCGCGCAAAGAATCCGAACAGCCGTCCGAGCTTGGGCAGTTTGCCGTGCGGGATCGCCACGCCGTTGCCGACGGCGGTGGAACCGAGCTTCTCACGCTGCAACAGGATTTCCAGAATCGCGCGCTCGTTCTGGCCCGTGAGTTCGGCCGCGCGCGCGGCGAGCTCCTGCAGCACCTGCTTCTTGTTGTTGACCTTGAGGGCCGGAACAACGGCAGACGGCGCGACGAGATCGTTGAGCGTCATGGACATGTCCAATGATCGGTAAGGGAGGCGCCGCGTTGCAAGGGATGTTGAAGGTCGCGGACCATAAGAGCGGTTGCCCCGGCCGTCAATGGCGGGTCCGCCTCAGCAGATGCCGTTTTTTCTGGCATTTTGCATGATTTTCAGCGTCCCCGCTGGGCCTGATGGCCCATTCGGCGGCGTTTGTAGCGACGCAGGCGTTTTTCGATGCGGATCGCAGCCTGATCTGCGCTTTCATACGCGTCGGCCGCCATGCCTTGGGCCTCCAGCAAGGCGCCCGAATCGAGATGCAGCACACAATCGGTACGGAAACCGAAGCCGTCCTTGCCGACGACCGCATGGCCTGAATAGCCGCCGCGGAAATATTTCGAAGTTGCTTCCTGCACGCGGCCGCTGATTCGCTCGCGCAACGCGGCGCCGACGCTGATGTTCTTGCCTGAAACGCGTAAAGGCATGGCCCGCCTCCCGTCCGACGTGGAACTTCGTAACCCGCGCCGTCGACCGCCCCCGGCTAACGGTTCAAGCTTATGAATGTTGCGGCAAAGGTCAATGCGGTGGGGTGTGCGAGATTGAAGCGCTTCCGACGTGCTCCGGATGCGGTGCAGCATGAGCGCCGTGGCGCGTCGTTTCGCGCTGCGCTGCGTCCGGGACGCTGCCTCTCTTATCCCACCGCCTGCTTCTCGCGCCGGCGCTGTACCGAGGAGGGAATGCGCATGGCTTCGCGGTACTTGGCCACGGTGCGGCGGGCGATGTCGACGCCGGCCGTGCGCAGCTTCTCCACGATAGTATCGTCGGAGAGCACGTCGGCGGCGGTTTCGGCGTCGATCAACTGACGGATACGGTGACGCACCGCTTCCGCCGAATGCGCCTCGCCGCCATTGGCCGCGGCGATCGCCGAAGTGAAGAAATATTTCAATTCGAAAATGCCGCGCGGCGTCGCCATGTATTTGTTGGCGGTGACGCGCGACACCGTCGATTCGTGCATGCCGATGGCGTCGGCGACGGTCTTGAGATTGAGTGGGCGCAGGTGCTGCACGCCCTTGTCGAAGAAGGCGTCCTGCTGGCGCACGATCTCGCTCGACACTTTCAAAATCGTCTTGGCGCGCTGGTCGAGCGCGCGCACGAGCCAGGTGGCGGTCTGCAGACAGTCGGCGAGATAGGTCTTGTCCTTATCGCTGCGCGTGCCTTTCGAAACCTGCGCGTAGTAGCGCTGATTGATGAGCACCTTCGGCAGCGTGTCGGAATTCAGTTCGACCTGCCAGGCGCCGTCGGGGCCCGCGCGCACCATGACGTCCGGCACGATCGGCTGCACCGCGGTGGAGCCGAAGGCGAGGCCCGGCTTGGGATTGAGACTGCGGATCTCGCCGATCATGTCGGCGAGGTCCTCGTCGTTGACGCCGCAGATGCGGCGCAAGGCGGCGAGGTCGCGCTTGGCCAGCAGATCGAGATGCTCGACCAGCGCCTGCATCGCCGGATCGTAGCGGTCGCGTTCCTTCAGTTGCAGGGCCAGGCATTCGGTGAGGTTGCGCGCGCACACGCCGGGCGGATCGAGCGTTTGCAGCACGCCGACCATGGCCTCGACCGCGGCCAGCGGCGCGCCCAGCTTCTCGGCGACGGTGGCCAGATCGCCGGTCAGGTAGCCGGCCTCGTCTACCATGTCGATCAGATAGCGGCTGATCATGCGGGCGGCCGGATCGGGCTCCGCGAGGGCAAGCTGCGCGGCCAAGTGATCGGCCAGCGTGACCTCGGCCGAGACAAAGGACTCCAGATTGTAGTCCTCGCCGCCGCCGGTGCCGGTGCCGGCCCATTCGGAATAGGCCGGTAGCGTCGCCTCGGACCCCGCGGACTTCCCGGCGCCGTCGTCGGGAAAAACGTTGTCCAGCTCGGTGCCGAGGCCTTCCTCCATGGCGCTCCGGCTGGTCTCGAACGCCTCGCCGCTCCAGTCGGCGTCCGCGCCCGCCTCCTCGCCGCTTTCCCCCGAACCATCGTTCAGGCCGCCGTCCGAGCCGTCGCCCCAATCTTCGCCTGAGTTTTCGCGCGTGCCCTCCGCTTCGGCGGCGGATGCCGGCGCTTCGTCGTCCTCGCCCCGCTCCAGCAGCGGATTGCGCTCCAGCTCGTTCTCCACATAGGCCGCCAGGTCGAGACTGGAGAGCTGCAGCAGCTTGATGGCCTGCATCAGCTGCGGAGTCATCACCAGCGCCTGGGTCTGGCGGAACTCCAGTCTTTGCGACAATGCCATAGCTGTTTCCCGGCCGGAAACTGGTCCAATTCTTGCTTCTTTTATACCAGCTTCTGAGGCCGAGTGGTATGCGATTCCCGCGTAAGGGGTTGCACAAAATTTGTGCGTTCTAATTTTGTGTATAATTTATAGGCCGCTGGGCGGCGGCGCCGTCCTTGCTTTTCTTCGCGCTGGGGTAAAATTCGGATGGTGACAAAACTGCGGCGAGCCCCAATCGGCCGGGCGTGACGACGCCGGGAACGCCTACAGCCGGAATTCCTCGCCCAGATAGAGGCGGCGCACGTCAGGATTGTTGACGATGTCATCGGCGCGGCCCTCCATCAGCACCTCGCCGGAATAGATGATGTAGGCGCGGTCGGTGAGGCCGAGCGTCTCGCGCACATTGTGGTCGGTGATCAGCACGCCGATGCCGCGGTTGGTGAGGTGGCGCACCAGCGCCTGGATGTCCCCCACGGCAATGGGGTCGATGCCGGCGAAAGGCTCGTCCAGCAGCATGTAGCTCGGCCGCGTCGCCAAGGCGCGCGCGATCTCCACGCGGCGGCGCTCGCCGCCTGAGAGCGCGATGGTCGGCGTCTTGCGCAGGCGCGCGATATTGAATTCCTCGAGCAGCGCGTTGAGGTCGGCCTCGCGCCGGCGCTTGTCCGGCTCCACCACCTCCAGCACCGCGCGGATATTGTTCTCCACATTGAGGCCCCGGAAGATCGAGGCCTCCTGCGGCAGATAGCCGATGCCAAGGCGCGCGCGCTGATACATGGGCAGCACGGTGACGTCGTAGCCGTCGAGCTCGATGCGGCCGCGGTCGGCCTTGATCAGGCCGGTGATCATGTAGAACACGGTGGTCTTACCGGCGCCGTTGGGGCCGAGCAGGCCGACCGCCTCGCCGCGCCGCACGTAGAGCGTGACGCCTTTCACCACCATGCGGCCGGCGAAGCTCTTTTCCACGCCGTGGACGGCGAGATAGGCGCGCTGGGCCTGGCGGCCGTCGCCGCGCGGGCTGCGCTGCACGGCCTGCGGCTGCGCCACGGCGTTGGGGTGACGCGCGGCCTGTCCCGGCGCGCGCCCCTGGCCCGGCGGCATGGGCCGGCGGAGCTGTGGCGTCTGGCGTCGAAACAGCGTGAGAATGTTCACCGGGTTCCCTCGCGGCGCGATATGGGCGCGACCTTAGCAGATTCCTTGCCCGGACTGGCGCAAGGAGGGCTCATGCTGAGGGGCATGCGGTTCAATGGAGTTGCCGCGGCGCATTCGGCGGGCGTGACGGCTTGTGCTTTCCGAGGAAAGCGTTCGGCGGAGCTCCCGGCGACCCTTTGCCGGGCATAAACAGGCCTTGAACTCGGCCATGGCCGTTCTTGCCTGACTCCACCTTTGACACGCCGTTGGTGAGGTCGACCACCAGCCGCTCGCCGCGCAGGATATTCTTGCCGTCGGTCATCACGACCTTGCCGGTGACCGTGACGGTATTGGTCTTCATGTCGAAAATACCGAGATCGCCAGTGACGGTCTCCTTCTTCTGGGTTACCACCACGTGGCCGCGCGCCTCCAGCCGCTTGATACGCTGCTTGCCGCCGGGTCCGGGATCGGCCGCCGGCAGCGTGCCGCTTTTGCCGTTCTTCTCGTCCTGCTCGTAGAACACTACCAGCGAATTGCAGCGCATATTGGTGTCGCCCTGCCGCACATGCACGTCGCCGCTGAAAGTGGCGACCTTGTCCTTGTCTCGCACTTCCAGCGTCTTCGCCTCGATATGCACCGGCTCGTCGTGGTTCTGCGCGAAGCCCTGCAACGCGTTGGGCGGCCCCTTGGGCTGCGCGGCGGGCGCCGCCGCCGGCAGCAGAGCCAAGGCGGCGAGAGCCAGCAGCAGGATGTGCGCGCGGGCCGCGGTCATTGCGCTCCCGCTTTGGCCTGCGGCGCGGCCGTCTTGCCGGCGGCGCTGTCCGGCTGATGCAGCTTCAAGGTCATGGTTACGCCGTGGTCGAAGCGCACCACGTCGCCCGACTTGACGATCTCCAGTCCGTTGGCGTTGAGCGTGCCTTGCAGCAGCTTCACCTCGACCGGCTTGTTCGACACCACATGGCCCTTGCGGATGTCGATGATCGCCTCGCTCAGCCGGCCGGCATAGCCGGTCGAGGAGGTGATCTCGATATTATGGTCGAGCTTCAAGATCTCGCCTTTGCTGTTGTAGATGCCGCGCGCGGCGGTCAATTTTAAAGTGCTTTTGTCCTGCATCTGCACCTTGGCGCGGATATTGTTCAGGTCGACGATGTCCGGCGTGGTCAGGTCCTGTGCAGCATTGTCGGCGGAGACCTCGTAGGCGCGCGCGTCGCGCGTGAAGCCGGAAAGATGCGGCGCCTCCATGGTGATCTTGGTGCCGGACACGACCAGGTCGCCCACATTGATCGGCAGCTTGGTGAGCATGCGCAGCGGGTTGAAATACGTCATCAGGAAGATCACCAGCGCCGCCGTCCCGACCAGCGCCGGCAGCGTGATGCGCAGGATGCGCACGATCTGGCTGTGGCGGCGAGCGGCACGGAAGGCGCGGTCGGCGTCGGCCCGGCCCATGGTCCAATAGGCACGCGCGGTCTCAACATCGGTTCTGGCCGTTATCGGGCGATTCATGCCTGGGTTTCCTGGCGCAGAACCCTTTGGGGGTCCCGCGCAGGCGGAACTTGCTCCGTGCGGATCAGACTTCGGAAATCACGTTATTCCCCGCGACGCAACTTGCCGGGCGAATATGGCCCCGCAGCGGCAGCGCGACGGCCCGCTGCGCCGGCGTGTTAACCAGTTATCCTCGGCGATACAGGCACTTAGCTCATCATCCGCTGTGCGAGAAGATGTCCTGGTCCGGCCAGCCGGCGAGGTCGAGCCGCGCCCGGTCGGGCAGGAAGCGGAAGCAGGCTTCGGCCAGTTCCGTCCGCCCCTCGCGCGCCAGCATGGCATCGAGCCGCGCCTTCAGCGCGTGCAGGTGCAGCACGTCGGTGGCGGCATAGGCCACCTGGGCGTCGGTCAGTTCGTCGGCGCCCCAGTCGGTCAACTGCTGCTGCTTGGATAGGTCGATGCCGAGCACCTCGCGGCTGAGGTCCTTCAGGCCGTGCTTGTCGGTATAGGTGCGCGCCAGCCGCGAGGCGATTTTGGTGCAATAGACCGGCGCGGCCATGACGCCGAAGGTGGCGGCCATAAGGCCGATGTCGAAGCGGGCGAAATGGAAAATCTTGAGCACCGCACTGTCGGTGAGCAAACGCTCGATATTGGGCGCGTGCTTCTGCCCGGCGGCGATCTGCACCACGTCGGCGGAACCGTCGCCGGGCGAAAGCTGTACCACGCAGAGCCGGTCGCGATGGGGGTCGAGGCCCATGGCCTCGGTGTCGATGGCCACCGTGTCCTTGTAGGCGGAGAGGTCGGGCAGCAGGTCGCCGCGGTGCAGGCGGATGGTCATGCGCGCTTCCGGTTGAGGCGCCTCGCGATTCGCGCCGCGCCTGGGCAAGCCGCTCTCACGTATCATGCGGCTATCCCGACGATCAAGCACGGGCAGGAACGCCCATGCCGGTGCGTCGCTCAAAACCGCGGTTGTGCGAACACCTTGGCGTGCTGCTCCGCCGCCACGCGCCGGAAGGCGCCGCTTTCACGGTCCAGCACATGCAGGTCGCCGCTCGCCACACCGAAATAGGCGCCGTGCAAATCGAGCCGGCCGCGCTCGACCAGGACGCTGATGCAGGGAAAGGTCATCAGATTGTCGAGTGCCTGCGCCACCGAGGCCTGCTCCAGCCGCCGGAGATAGTCCGCCAGCGGCTGGCCGCCGCGCGGGCCGATGCGCTTGGCGGCGGGCGCGATCAGCTCGATCCAGCTACCGATGAAGTCGCCGGGCGACAGCGGCCGGGCGTGCTCGGCAAAGGCGCGGATGCCGCCGCATTGGGCGTGGCCAAGCACGACGATATGTTTCACCTTCAGCGCCTGCACGGCGAATTCCAGCGCGGCCGACATGGCGCGTGTCGCGCCGTCCGGCGTATAGGGCGGCACCAGGTTGGCGACGTTGCGTGCGACGAACA
>JARRNI010000225.1:0-6868 GCA_037385125.1 Pseudolabrys sp. | reverse complement strand
ACCTTCCTTGACGCAATGCCGATGACGAAGGAGAAGATGATCGCAGCCTAGCGGCATCGGACACCAAAACCCGATCGCTCAACCAGGCCCATCTGTCAGATCGAGTTGCGACTAATACAACTCATTGCGCCGCGAATGTGTGCAGATGACCCCAGCGGACATGCGCCGGTTACGATTGGCTCCGTCTCAATCGCGCCGCCGTAGATAGTTCTTCACCGTCACCCGCAGATGCTCGATAAAGAGCTGAACTGCCGGGCTAACGCTGCGGTTCTTCAGCATGATGATCGCGATCGGCCGTGGTTTCGTGCCTAGTTCGATAGGCAGCGCGCGGAGCGCCCATTGCTTGGCGTTGTATTGAAGTGCCGACGCCGGCAACACCGTGATAAACCGCCCTGTCGCGAGCAAATGATTGCGCATCAACACGAATGACGAAATGATTTTTCCCTTGGGAACTCTCAGGCCCTGTACTTCGAATGCCTCCTTCATGATTTCGCGCACGATCAACGATGCGGGGATGATCCACGGCTCTCCCGCCAAATCGGCGAGCGTAACCTTGCGGCGCTTCATCCACGGGCTCTTCGCGCCGGCAACTACCACGTGCGGATCGTCGAATAGGACTTCGATATTGAGATCGTCGTCCGAGTGGGCAGGCGGAACTCGCGCGACCATCAGATCAACGCTGCGCTCCTGAAGCTGGCGGAATTCCAGCGTCGCGGCATCCGCCTCGACTACCTGACAAACAATATCCGGATAGCGGCGCGAAAACCCGTCAACCACATCGGGGATCAGCCCGCCTGCGAGGAACTCCGGGCAAGCGATGCGCACTTCGCCGGTGGTCGAATCCGTGAGCGCCTCGATATCCCTGATCCCCTCGCGCAACTCGTCAAACACGACGTTAATGCGTTTGAGCAATGCCTTCGCATAGATCGTCGGTTCAACGCCCCTGGCGCTGCGGTCAAGCAGTCGCGTGCCTAAAGCGGTTTCAAGATTCGCGATGGCATCAGACACCACCGACTGGGTGGTCGATAGATGCGTAGCAGCCTTCGCCATGCTGCCCCAGCGCACGGCAAACGACAGAACGTGCAGGTCGCGAAGAGTGACGCGCCGCCCAATCCTGCAGTCCCAATCTGTTCGGGCCTTTGTCATCGGTTTCAACGATATCCATATCGTGATTTGACGATAGCAGCTCGCCCCCCTTTTGCCTAGCGTGCCAATACGCAAACGCGAGCCGGAGGAGATGTCCATGCCGAAGCAACGCATCAGCTACGTCCCGCTGGAAAAGATGGATCCGGAAATGCGTAAGGAAATGGAGCGCTGCCAGCGTGAGGGGACGCCGCGCCCGGAAAGCTCCGCCATTCGCGCGCACGTCCCGGCCGCCTTCTGGTTCTTCGCCCGGAGCTGGAGCGACCTGTTCCGCACTGGCATCGCCGACCATGGGGTAAAGGAACTGGCGCGGCTCTACGTCTCGCGCTCAGTGCAATGTGAGTATTGCGGCAACCAGCGCTCGGTGAAGGCGAGCACAAGCGGTACCGTCATCGAAGACCACGTGCTCGATCTCTTGAACTTCGAGAAATCGACACGCTTCACCGACAAGCAGCAGGCCGCGCTCGCCTATGCCGAGGCGATTACTTGGCATCTGACCCCGGACGACGCGTTCTGGGACCGCCTCTATCGGTACTTCAGCGAAGCCGAGCTAGTTGAGATCGGCTGCATGGCCGGGCTCACGCTCGGGCAACAAAGCTGGCTGCGCCTGCTCAACATCGATCATCACGAGGTGATGGCTGGTACCGACGCCTCCATGGCGCCCGGCTTCGAGACTCTTGGCGCGCTAAAGGCCACCAAAGCTTCTCCCGATTACTGGGGAAATGGCAATCCGCAGCGCTGACGCACGCTCGACTTTGCTCCCGGGGGCGACAATATAAAAGCCGAAGCTCGGAATGCACGCGAACGAACTGGTTGAATCTGTATAACAGTTGAGGTGCCATCGTGCGGAATGTGGAACCCGGACATCAACACGTAGCGATAGGCATTGTCGGCGGAGGCCCCGTCGGTCTCACGCTTGCGCTCCTTCTCGACCGCTTTTGCGTGCCATGCGTGCTTTTCAATACCGGGATGACGACCCGTTGGCATCCAAAAGGTAGCACGGAAAGCGCGCGCAGCATGGAGCTGTTTCGACAGCTTGGGCTGGCCGATCGCATCCGCGCGCTTGGTTTGCCGGAAGATCATCGGACCGACATCGCATATTTCACGCGCTTCAATGCGCATGAGCTCGCGCGCTTATCCATGCCGTCGCGCGCCGCTGTCTTGCGGCGCCGACGCGAGGCACCAAAAACCGATCAGGTGCCCGAGCCAATCCATCGGGCAAACCAATTGCATCTCGATCGTCTGCTGTTCGACTATGTTGCCACGCGACCGCGCATTAGCTCCCGCTTTGGCTGGTGGGTCGACGCTTTCGAGCAGGATACCGATGGCGTGACGGTCAATGCAACGAATGGAGATTCCTCCGAATGCTGGCGCGTACAATATCTTGTCGGCTGCGATGGGGGCCGCAGCTTCGTGCGGCGCACTCTTGGTATCCGCTACAGCGGCGAAGCGAGCCTAGAAGAACGCTATTTCGGCGGCCGCATGTTCTCGACCTATATCCGCTCGCCCGCACTCCATGAAATGTTGAAGCAGCGGCGAGCATGGCAGTATTGGGCGGTCAATCCCGAAGTGCGCTCCACCATCATTAGCGTAAACGGCAGCGACGAATTCCTGTTTCGCACCAAAGCTGCGGCGCCGAACCAGCCGGCCGATGACGCCACGGTTATTCAGGTGCTGCATTGCTGCGCCGGCGCGAAGCCGAAGATCGAAATACTTGGCCATGAGCCGTGGACGGCGGGCACGGCCTTGGTCGCGGAAAACTTTGGCGATCGGCGCGTATTGCTTGCCGGCGATGCTGTGCACTTGTTCACGCCGACCGGTGGATTCGGCATGAATACCGGCCTTGAGGATGCTGCCAATCTTGGATGGAAACTTGCCGCCTGCGTGCAAGGTTGGGGTGGACGGGCTTTGCTTACCAGTTACGAGAAAGAGCGCTTGCCGATAGCGTTACGCAATACTGGCGCCGCGCGGCAGCTTTCCATCAATATCAATGACGTTGAAGCGCCGCCCGAGATTGAGTGGAACTCCGCCGCCGGCGTGAGCGCGCGCCGAGCGGCATCTAGGAAGCTTGCCACCTTCGCCGAGCAGTTCGCCTCGCTCGGCGTGCAACTCGGTGGCCGCTACGATTATTCTCCGATTATTGTTGCAGATAAGGCACCGCCGACGGACGATTTCATCAGCTACCGCCCAACCAGCATTCCGGGCGGGCGGGCGCCGCATGCATGGCTCGACATCGAACATGGCAATGGCAGCTCGCTATACGATCGGCTGGGAACCGGCATGACGCTGCTGCAGCTTGGACACCGCCCACCAGATACCAGGGCGATTGTAGATGCGGCGAGCCGTCGACGTATTCCGTTATCTGTCGTGGAAGTCGACGACAACGACATACGTGATTTTTATGAGTGCGATCTCGCGCTCATTCGGCCAGACCATTACGTGGCTTGGCGCGGCAATGTCGCCCCGTCGGACGCCGATGCGCTGCTAGCGCAGCTAGTCGGCGCGGATGTCGATGCGTCGATAAAACAAAATTGATGTAGCCTTCCGGCCCAAAGCGTACATGGGCTGTTGCACTGCAAATGTCGGCTTTCCGGGGGTGGTCTCAACCGATCGACGCAACACTCTAATTCTGACCAGAAAGCACGGAGTTTGTGCTGACGAGCGAAGAATGTCGTGGAGGGCTCACCGGGGCAAAGGAGACGTGCTGCCGTCCGCTAGCCACTCGCTGCTCGGGCATACGTGTCTCCGAATTTGCGCCCCCGCATTTGGCGTTTATCGAGTGCAACCTACTGTATTGCTAGCCAGCAGGGATGTCTATTGAGGCGACGACGGCAGATACGGGTCAGACTGCGACCTCGCGCTCCCTGCCCGTCGTGTCCGCTCACGCTCCGACAGCGGCGCGAAAGCGGACGTCGCGGCTCGCCCGCCGGCAGCGAGACCACTCAGCGATGAACGACCATGAGCCAGAGCTCACGGCCGCCCGTATCGCGCTAGGAAGCGGACGGCCACCTCGCCCGCTCGACGAGTTGCTCGGGCTCGTCGGCCACGCAGTCCACGCGTCCGCAATCGCATGAGTAGAAGGTGTAGGAGCGCCCGGGCTCCGTCACGCCCGGGACGCGGACCTCGCGCCGCATCGCGCGGCCGCAGGTGCACGTATGGTCTGGCTGCGTCATGCGTCGAGCCTAGCCCGCGCGGCCTAACGATTCGCTAAGCCCCCGACGCGCGTCGACGCCGGGCCGACGGGGCCGGGCGGGCTCGCTCCCCCGCCGGTCCTCAGGGAGACCCGGGGAGACCCCCCGGCGCGACCGGATGGTGGGACTGCCGGGGCGGGGCGGGAAGAGGCCCCACGGCACCACGGCTTCTTCTTTTTGCGCATTCTTGCGCGGCACCCCGCTGGCAAGCGCCGCCGCGGCATTGCATGATGGAGCTCCCGCCGGAGGAAACCCATGCAAGGCAAGATTGCGCTCGAGGAGCATGTTGCCACCGCGGCGACGCTGCAAGATTCGCACGTGTTCGGTGCGCATGTCTGGGACGTGCTGGCGCCGCGTCTTCTCGACGTGCAGGACATCCGCCTGAAGGAAATGGACACGCACGGGATCGAGATGATGATCCTGTCGCTCAACGCGCCGGCGGTGCAGGCGATCCCTGACGTGAAACGCGCAATCGAAGTGGCGCGCGAAGCCAACGACGTTCTCGCCGGCGAGGTCACCAAGCGGCCCGACCGCTTCCAGGCCTTCGCCGCGCTGCCGATGCAGGACCCGGAAGCGGCGGCGAAAGAGCTGACCCGCTGCGTGAAAGAGCTCGGCTTCGTCGGCGCGCTGGTCAACGGCTTCTCGCAAAGAGGCACGCCGGAGAACCTGCTCTATTACGACCTGCCGCAATACCGGGATTTCTGGAAGACGGTGGAGGCGTTGGGTGTGCCGTTCTATCTGCACCCGCGCAATCCGATCCCGGCCTGGAGCAAGTTCTACGAGGGCCACCAATGGCTGTGGGGGCCGAACTGGGCTTTCGCGGCGGAGACGGCGGTGCATGCGCTGCGGCTGATCGGCTCAGGCCTGTTCGATGCATGCCCCGGGCTGCAGGTCGTGCTCGGCCATCTGGGCGAGGGCATCCCGGTGCAGCTCTGGCGCATCGATCATCGCAACGGCTGGATGGAGGCGCCACACAAATACGCGGCCAAGCACGGCGTGGCCCACTATTTCCGCAAGCATTTCCACGTCACCACCTCGGGCAACTTCCACACGCCGTCGATGCTCAACTGCATCACGGAGCTGGGGGCCGAGCGGGTGATGTTCTCGGTCGACTGGCCGTTCGAAGGGGTGGACGAGGCGGCGCAATGGTTCGACAAGGCGGAGATCGGCGCGGCCGACCTTCTGCACATCGGCCGGACCAACGCGATCGAACTGTTCAAGCTGAAGCTGAAGTAGTTTTTACGCGCGTCAGAAGCTCGGCGCCGCCATGTCGCGCGCCTGGTGCGCCATGGCCTCGGCGCGCCGCGCCAGATCGTCGAGAGTGGCATGCGCGAACACTGGCGGCGACGCTATTTCGACCTGCTCGGCGTCCGCGCGATGCGCGGCAGTCGGCTTGGCGGTCATGACCTTCGGCGAGTTGAGCGCGGGCAGCGGATCCATGGCGAGCCTGTCGTCCGGGATCGCCACCACCACCGAAGCCTCTGCGCTGATCGACATTTCGTTGATGGCCTGGCGCATCCGCCTAGGCCAGTCGGCCAGATGCGCATGGCGATGCTGCTGCACGAATTCGGCTGCGCCATCGAGCGGACGAATGTCCATCAGGTCGAGCCCGCTGATCGTCATCGCGATCACCGCGAAGGCGACGCAGGCGCGCTTGGCGCAATAGAAGACTTTTTCTTTGATCGAAAGTTCGAACGGATTGTCGATGCTGCGCGTTAACTCTGTACGCTCCTCCGATAACGTCCGTCGAATTTTTTCGATGCATGCGATCGATCAAAGCGCGTAGCGCGCGTGCGTGACGGGCGTTAAGAGATTTTTGATCGAACAAGGCAAACGCACATAATTAATTAACCACGGAGCTCCCGGCATCCTGGTCGCCGCCAATTTGCACGCAAGTGTGAGCAAGCATGCGCGCTGCAAGAGCGGACGACACCGGTTAATCGATGCGATAGCGTTTGACCGCGGCTTCGTCCCAGGCCATGCCGCAGCCCGGGCGCTCGGGGATCACCGCCTGGCCGCCGACGACGCGCAGCGGCTCGGCCAGTACCGGGTTGGCCCAGTCGACATATTCGAGGAATTGGCAGGTCGGCGTGGCGGCGAGCAGATGCGCGCTCGTCTCCGGAAAAAGATGCGACGACATCGGAATTCTGTTAACGGCCGCGAGCTCGGCCGCCTCGCGCCAGCCGGTGACGCCGCCGATGCGCTCGAGGTCGGGCATCACGTAGTCGGCGGCGTGCTGCTCGATGGCCAGCGCCATGGCCGCCGGCAGCGAGAAATTCTCGCCGAGCTGTACCGGTGTTTTCAGTTCGCGCGCGAGTGCGGCGGCGCCGGCATAGTCGTCGTGGCGGATCGGCTCCTCCAGCCAGTAGATGTTTTCGCCGTCGAGGGCGCGGCCGCGCTCGAAGGCCTCTTCGCGCAACAGCGCCTGATTGTAGTCGACCATCAGTTTCACATCGCCGCCGATGCGCTTGCGCACCGCCTCGACCGCGGCGATGTCGTCGCGCGCCGTCGCATAGCCGAGGCGTAGCTTGACC
>JARRNI010000224.1:0-6869 GCA_037385125.1 Pseudolabrys sp. | reverse complement strand
GCTGATGGCGCCGATCGCGCTCGACGCCGTGTGGAACGCGCCGCCCGACGAGCGCTTTTCGCTCGCCCGGCGCTGGGCCCTGTTCGCGGCGCTCGCCGTGGCCGCCGCCTGCATCACGCCCTACGGGCCGCAATCCATCCTGGTGACCGCGCGCGTGCTCGACCTCGGACCCGCGCTCGCGCTGATCCGCGAATGGCAGCCGATCGATTTCTCCAGGATCACCGGCTTCGAGGTCGCTCTGCTGTTCGGCCTCGGCGCCGCGCTCTATCGCGGCCTGACACTGCCGCCCATTCGCATCCTCGTTCTGCTCGGCCTCATCTACATGGCGCTGTCGCACAGCCGCAATGTAGACATGCTCGGGCTGCTGGGGCCGCTGTTCATCGCGGGCCCGTTGGCGCCGCAGCTCGGCGCCAGCCAGCACGCCGACGGCAGCAATGACAGGCAATATCTGCTGCCGTCGCTGGCGCTGGTGGGGGTACTGGCGCTCGCCAGCGTGGGACTGCCCTATGCGCTCGACTATCGGCCGCACGCGGTGCTGCGGCCGGCGCCGAGCGCGTGCTCAACGCCTACAATTTCGGCGGCTATCTGATCGCATCCGGCGTCAAGACATTCGATGACGGGCGCACCGAGCTCTACGGCGAAAAGTTCCTGCTGCGGCTCGACCGCGCGCTCGAGCTCAATAACGTCGGCACGCTGCTGCGGCTGCTGAAGCAATACCACATCGACGCCACGCTGCTCGCGCCCAAGGCGCCGGCGAACAGCCTGCTCGCCCGGCTCAAGGGCTGGAAGCGCATCTATGCTGACGACGTCGCGGTTGTGTATCTGAAAACGGGCGCGACGCCGGGCAGCGCGCTGGACCTGAAGCCATGACCGCCCACCCTTCCCTCGCCGCGCTGCCGGGCGCCGCCGAGGCGGCCGAACGCGCGCCGCTGCTCGAGCGGCTGGCGCATACCGAACCCGGACCCGAGCTCAGCGTGATCGTGTCGACCCGCAACGAGCGCGACAACATTATCCCGCTCTATAACCGCCTGTGCGCGGCGCTCGACGGGCGCAACTGGGAAATGTTGGTCGTCGACGACGATTCGCGCGACGGCACCCCCGACGTAGTGCGCTTTCTGGCGAAACACGACCGCCGCGTCCGCCTGCTCAGCCGCATCGGCCGGCGCGGGCTGGCCTCGGCCTATGTGGAAGGGGCGCAGGCGAGCACCGCCGACTACGTGGCGGTGATCGACGCCGACCTACAGCACGATGAGGCGCTGCTGCCGCGCATGCTGGCGGTGCTGGAGCAGGACCCGGTCGATATCGTCGTCGGCAGCCGTTATGTCGAGCATGGCGGCATCGGCGACTGGGACAAGGGGCGCGCGCACATCAGCTATATCGCCACCCGGCTCGGCCGCCGGCTGCTCGGCGTTCCGGTTGCTGGCCCGATGAGCGGCTTCTTCATGATCCGGCGCGAAGCGCTGCAGGCCTCGGTACGCAACCTGTCGGCCATCGGCTTCAAGATCCTTATCGATCTGTTCGCCTCATCGCCCCACCCGATGCGGGCGCGCGAACTGCCGTTCGAATTCCGCCAGCGCCACGCCGGCGAAAGCAAGTTCGACGCCATGATCGGCTTCGAATATCTGATGCTGCTGGCCGACTAGACGATCGGGCGCTTCGTGCCGGTGCGCTTTCTGATGTTCGCTGCAATCGGCGGCCTCGGCCTGCTGACCCATCTGGCCGTGCTGTGGGCGGGGTTGAGTGTCGCCGCTCTGCCTTTCGCGGCCGCGCAAGCGCTCGCCACCGTCGTCACCATGGTGGGCAATTTCACCCTCAACAATGCGCTGACCTATCGCGACCGCCGCCTGCACGGCTGGAAATTCGTCACCGGGCTGGTCTCGTTCTGCCTGATCTGCAGCGTGGGCGCGGCGGCCAATGTGGGCATTGCGTCGGTGCTGTTCGCCGAGCACGCCATGTGGTGGGTCGCGGGCCTGGCCGGTGCCGTCAATGAACGCAATCTGGAACTATGCGCTGAGCTCGGCGCTGACCTGGCGCGGCTTGTAAAGCGCGCGCGAAATCCCACACTCGGTTCAATACGAGCGCGGCAGCCCGAGCGCCTTCTCGGCAATGAAATTGAGGATCATGTGCGCGGTGATCGGCGCGATGCGGGGGATGTAGGATTCCCGCAAGTAGCGCTCGACGTGATATTCGGCGGCATAGCCCATGCCGCCGAGGGTGAGCACGGCGGTCTCGCAAGATGCGTGCGCCGCTTCGGCGGCGAGATATTTGGCGGCGTTGGCTTCGACGCCGCACGGCGCGCCGGCGTCATAGAGCGTGGCCGCCTTCAGCGTCATCAGCTCGGCCGCCTCGATCTCGATCCAGCATTTGGCGAGCGGATGCTGGATGGCCTGGTTGCGGCCGATCTTGCGGCCGAACACCTCGCGCTCGTTGGCGTAGTCGCGCGCCTTGCGCAAGGCGGCGCGGCCGATGCCGACCGCTTCCGCCGCGATCAGGATGCGCTCGGGGTTGAGCCCGTGCAGAATCATGCGGAAGCCGTCGCCCTCCGCGCCGATGCGGTCTTCTTGCGGCACGGCTAGCTGATCGATGAACAGCATGTTGGAGTCGATCGCGGCGTGGCCCATTTTCTCGATGGCGCGGATCTCGACATGGGCGCGTTCGAGATCGGTGTAGAACAGGCTGATGCCGTCGGTGGCGCGCGCAACCTCGTCGCGCGGGGTGGTGCGGGCGAGGATGAGCGCCTTGTCGGCCACCTGGGCGGTGGAAGTCCAGATTTTCTAGCCGGATAGGACGTAATCGCCGCCGCTGCGCTCGGCGCGCGTGCGGATGGCGGCGGTGTTGACGCCGGCGCCCGGCTCGGTGACGGCGAAGCGGGCCTTGTGCTCGCCGCGGATGAGCGGCGGCAGCATGCGGCGCTTCTGTTCGTCGCTGCCGAACACGACGACCGGATTGAGCCCGAATATGTTCATGTGCACCGCGGAGGCGCCGCTCAGGCAGGCGCCGGATTCGGCGATCGCGCCCATCAGCACGGCGGCCTCGGCGATGCCGAGACCGGAGCCGCCGTAAGCCTCCGGCATGGCAATGCCGAGCAGGCCGGCATCGGCAACCGCGCGGTAGAACGCTTCCGGGAATTCGCCGCGCCGGTCGCGCTCGAGCCAGTAGGTGTCGTCGAAGCGGCTGCAAAGCTGCTCGGCCAGCGCGCGCACATCGCGCTGGCGCGGCGACAGTGAGAAATCCATGGGCGATACCCCCGGCAGCAGCAGCTTAGCAGGCGGGACCCCCGCCCGTTAAAAAGTGGTACTCAAGGGTGCTCAATTACCAGGGCAATCGCAACAAAAGAGCACGAACTTTATGAGAAAGTGAGTCATCTGAAAAATTGCCGGGGGGCAATATCATGATCGACCTTCGCCGCAGATGGGCGCCGTCGGTTATCGCCGCGAGCTACAGCGTTGCCCTTTTGGTGCCCGCACTGATGCCGAGCGTGCAGGCCAAGGACGCGCCGCTGCCGGCCGGCGCCATCGCCGCCATGACCGCCGATCCGGCCGCGGCCGACATGCTGGGCGGCCCCGACCCCGCCGTGATGGCGGTGCTGCACGCGCAGGCGCGCGCCGCGCTGCGCGATCTGCAGATGGCCTCGGCGCCGCCACAATAAGCCGCCGGCTTATTTGACGACGCGGTCGGCGTCGCGCAGCACCACGTAGATCGCCGGGATCACCAGCACGGTCAGCAGCGTCGAGGACGCCAGGCCGAACAGCAGCGAGATGGCGAGACCCTGGAAGATCGGGTCGACCAGGATCGTCGCCGCGCCGATCATGGCGGCGAGCGCCGTCAACAGGATCGGCTTGAAGCGCACTGCGCCCGCCTCCAGTAGGATGTCCCGCAAGGTCTTACCCTCGCCGCCGCCGTGGCGAATGAAGTCCACCAGCAGGATCGAGTTGCGCACGATGATGCCGGCGAGCGCGATGAAGCCGATCATCGAGGTGGCGGTGAACGGCGCGCCGAACAGCCAGTGGCCGAGCACGATGCCGATGAGGGTGAGCGGGATCGGCGTCAGGATCACCAGCGGCAATTTGAAGCTGCCGAACTGCGCCACCACCAGGATGTAGATGCCGAGGATGGCGACCATGAAAGCGGCGCCCATGTCGCGGAAGGTCACGTAAGTGATTTCCCACTCGCCGTCCCACAGAATCGACGGCTTGGCCTCGTTCTCCGGCTGTCCATGGATGAGAATGGCGGGCTTACCGAGCTTGCCCCAGTCATGGGCGGCGATGCCCTTGTCGACCGCGAGCATGCCGTAGATCGGCGCCTCATAGGCGCCCGCCATCTCGGCCATGACCATGTCGGTGAAATGGCCGTCGCGGCGGAAGATCGCTGGCGAGCCCACTTCCTTGGTGACGTGCACCACTTGGCCCAGCTCGACCACACCCTTATTGCCGGGGATGGTGTTGGCCGGCACCGGCGTGGAGGCGAGCAGCTCGCTCCAGGATAGGTTGCGCTTGGGCAGCCGCACCACGATCTCGATCGGGTTGCGGCCCTCGCCGCGGTAGGAGTAGCCGACGGTGGTGCCGCCGAACAGCGCCTGGATGGTGTCGTAGACGTCCTGCTGGCGCACGCCGAAGAATTCGAGGCGGTCCTGGTCGATGGAGATGTGGAGACGAGGGCGCGGCTGCCCGATCGAATCGTCGACGTCGACGATAAAGGGCACCGACCTGAAGATCTTCTTCAGTTCATGGGCAACCGCGCGCCGGGTCTTGGAGTCGGGGCCGTAGACCTCGGCCAGTAGCGTCGACAGCACCGGCGGCCCCGGCGGTACCTCCACCACGCGCGCCACCGTGCCGGCCGGCAAAGTGAGCTTCTTCATGCGCGCGCGCAGGTCGAGCGCGATCTCGTGGCTGGTGCGGTGGCGCTCGGACTTGGGCGCCAGGTTGAGATGCAGTTCGCCCAGCTCGGGCAGCTCGCGCACATAGTAATGGCGCACCAGGCCGTTGAAGTTGAACGGCGCCGGCGTGCCGGCATAGGTCTCGATCGAGCGCACCTCGGGAACCTTGCGCGCCACGTCGGCGATGGAGAACAGCGTGCGCTCGGTGTCTTCCAGCGTCGCGCCCTCGGGCAGGTCGACTACCACCGACATTTCCGACTTGTTGTCGAACGGCAGGAGCTTGACCGTCACGCTCTCGGTGTAGAACAGCACGCAGACGGCGACGGTGGCCAGCCCGACGCCGACCAAAAACATCCAGGCGCGCGTGCGCGTCTTCAGGATCGGGGTAGCGAAGCGGCGATAGATGCGGCCGAGCGCGCCTTCGCCGTGCGCGGCCTCGTGCTCGTGCAGCGGCGCCCCTTCCGGATGCAGCTTGAGCATGAGCCAGGGCGCAATCACCATGGCGACAAAGAAGGAGAACAGCATGGCGGCCGAGGCATTGGCCGGGATCGGCGCCATATAGGGGCCCATCAGGCCGGACACGAACAGCATCGGCAGCAGCGCCGCGACCACGGTCAAGGTGGCGACAATGGTCGGGTTGCCGACTTCGGCGACGGCTTCGATGGCCGCCCGCATACGCGAGCGGTCGTCGCGCATCGCCCAATGGCGAGCGATGTTCTCGACCACCACGATGGCGTCGTCGACCAATATGCCGATGGAGAATATCAGCGCGAACAGGCTGACCCGGTTGATGGTGTAGCCCATCACCTTGGACGCGAACAGCGTCAACAGGATCGTGGTCGGGATCACGACGGCCGTGACCATCGCCTCGCGCCAGCCGATGGCGAAGGCGATCAACACCACGATGGAGACGGTGGCGAGCCCAAGGTGGAACAGCAGCTCGTTGGCCTTCTCGTTGGCGGTCTCGCCGTAGTCGCGCGTCACCGTCACGCTGACGTCATGCGGCACCAGCCGCCCTTCCACCGTCTTCAGGCGGGCCAGCAGGTCTTCGGCCACCACCACGGCGTTCGAGGCCGAGCGCTTGGCAAAGGCGACGCTGACCGCCGGCACCCGGTCCCACTTCCCGGCCTTTGGGCCGTTCTTCTTCTGCGGCTCTTCGAACCAGACCCGATGCTCCATCGGGCTCGGCCCAATTACCACCTTGGCTACGTCGCGCACATAGACCGGGCGGCCGTCGCGGGTGGTGAGCAGCAGCAAGCCGATGTCGGGAATGCCGTGCAGGGTCTGCCCGGCCGCTACCGTCCGCATCTTGTCGTTGTCGCGCACCGCGCCCGCCTGGAACGAGCGGTTCGCCTCGCGCACCTTACCGACGAGCTGCTGCAGGGTGACGCCGTAGAGCGCGAGCTTCTCCGGATCGGGCTCGACCCTGATCTGTTGCGGATTACCGCCGGAAATATAGGTCAGGCCGACATTGTCAGTCTTGTCGAGCTCATACTGCAGCTCGCGGGCGATCTGGTAGAGGTCTTTCTCGTTATAGCGCGACGCCGCGTCCGGCTTGGGCGACAGCGTGAGCACCACCACGGCGACGTCGTTGATGCCGCGGCCGACGATCAGCGGCTCGGGGATGCCGACCGGGATGCGGTCGAGATTGGCCTTGATCTTCTCGTGCACGCGCAGGATGGCGTCGTCGGCATTGGTGCCGACCTTGAAGCGCACGGTGACCATGACGCGGTCGTCGACGGTCTGGCTGTAAACGTGCTTGACACCATTGATGCCCTTGACGATGGATTCGAGCGGCTTGGTCACCAGCTCGACCGCGTCCGGCGCCTTCAGTCCGTCGGCGTTGACTCGGATGTCGACCATCGGCACGCTGATCTGCGGCTCTTCCTCCCGCGGGATGGTGAGGAGCGCGACCAGGCCCACGGCGAGCGCGGCCATCAGGAACCGCGGCGTCAGCGGTGAGCGGATCGTCGCTTGGGTGAGCCGCCCCGAA
>JARRNI010000223.1:0-9479 GCA_037385125.1 Pseudolabrys sp. | reverse complement strand
ACCGCGATGCCGCGCCGGCGCATGAACCAGTGCGAGATGTCGGCCATCAGCGGGCCGAAGGTGGCGGATGTGCCGAAGCCGATGAGGAAGCCGTGCGCCAGCGCCACCTGCCAAAGGCTCGCCGACAGTCCGGCCGCGATATAGCCGGCGCCGAGCGCCAGCGCCCCGATCGTCAGCGGCAGGGCGATGCCGTAGCGGTCGGCGAGCCGGCCCATGAGTACGCCGCCGCCGCCGAAGCCGAGCATGGCGAACGTATAGGGCAGTGACGCCGCGGCGCGGTCGACGCCGAAGTCGGCTTGCACGGCCGGCAGCGTGACGATGTACGACCACATGCCGACGCCGCCGATGGTGGAGATCGCCAGCGCCGCGACCAGGCGCCGCCAGGCATAGGCGGACTCGATGCCGTAAGCGCCCCCGCCATCGGTTTCTGCGTTCATCTCGGCTCAGTCCCGGCTTGCTGCCCGGACAGGTAGCAGGCTTTGGCCTGCCCCCGAAAGGTGCGGTGGGTTCCTGCCCATAGGTTCGCCGTAGACGGGATCGTGACGCGGCACGCGAATGCCGCTAATGTTTCGCACAAGCCGTCGATTTACGGAACGGCTCTTGGGAGGGAGTATCCAATGCGAAAGACACTTCTCGCCGTTGCCGCGGCGACGCTGGCCGCATCCGCGGCGCACGCTGCCGGCACCATCAAGATCGGCCTGATCGAGCCCTATTCCGGCCAGTTCGCCGACGCCGCCAAGCAGCAGGATGACGCCATCAAGCTGTTCATGAAGCAGCACGGCGACATGGTCGCAGGCAAGAAGATCGTCATCGTCCGCAAGGACGTCGGCGGCATCAATCCGCCGGTCGCCAAGCGCTTGGCGCAGGAACTGGTGACCCGCGACAAGGTCGACATCCTGGCCGGCTTCGTGCTGACGCCGAACGCCATGGCCGCAGGCGCCGTATCGAAGGCGGGCAAGAAGTTTATGGTGGTGATGAACGCGGCGACGTCGATCGTCACCACCAAGTCGCCCTATATGGCGCGCACCTCGATGACCATCCCGCAGCTCAACACCGCCTTCGGCAAGTGGATCGCGCAGCACTCCGGCGTGAAGAAGGCTTACACCATGGTGACCGACTATGGTCCCGGCCATGATGCAGAGCACGCCTTCCAGACCGGCTTCAAGTCGGCCGGCGGCAAGGTGGTCGGCTCGGTGCGTATGCCGATCCGCAATCCCGACTTCTCGGCCTTCGTGCAGCGCGCCAAGGACCTGAACCCGCAGGGCATCTTCGTCATGATCCCGGGCGGCGCGCAGCCCGGCGCCTTCGGCAAGGCGCTGGCCGAGCGCGGCATCGATCCGCAGAAGACCAAGGTCATGGGCCAGATGGAAATCACCGACGAGCACGCGCTCAAGGCCATGGGCGACACGGCCATCGGCATCATAACGTCGGCCAACTACGACTATTACCTCAAGAACAAGCAGAACGCGGCCTTCGTGAAGGCCTACAACGCCGACTTCCACCGCAATCCGGACTTCTTCGCGGTGGGCGCCTATGACGGCATGCACCTGATCTACGCCGCGCTGAAGAAGACCAAGGGCAACACCAGCGCCGCGGCGCTGATCGAGGCAGCCAAGGGCATGAAGTGGCAGAGCCCGCGCGGGCCGATGATGATCGACCCCAAGACCCGCGACGTGGTGCAGACCGTCTATGTGCGCAAGGTCGAGAAGAAGGACGGCAAGCTGGTCAACGTCGTGATCGCCAAGATCCCGAACGTGAAGGATCCCGAGCACGGGAAGTAACCGTCTGGTCGTCCGGGGCGCGCGCCGAAGCGGAGGCGCGGAGCTTTGAGTCCATGACCCCCACCTTATTCCTCCCACTTTCAGGGGGAGGAAAGAGCGTGCGGCGCTCTCCTCCCTCCTCCTGAAAGGGGGAGGGGGGCAGGGCAGTTGCGCCGCTTCGCTCCGCCGGCCTTGCCCGCCTCCAGGCGGCGCGCTAGGTGAATCAGCCATGGACGCCCTCAGCCTCCCGCGCCCGGCCTGGATGAGCGAAGACCTCGTGCTGCTCGAGGAGCAGGCGCGGCGCTTCATCGCCGACGAATTCGCCCCCCATCTCGACCGCTGGCACGAGGCCGGCATCTACGAGCGCGAGGTGTGGACCAAGGCGGGCGAGGCCGGCCTGCTCTGCGCCGCCATGCCGGAGGAATATGGCGGGGCGGGCGGCACGTTTGCCCATGAGGCGGTGATCAACCGCGAATTGTCGCTCGCCGGCTTCGACACCTTCGGCGCCCCGCTGCATTCGGGGATCGTTGCGCCCTACATTCTCCATTACGGCACCGAGGAGCAGAAGCAGCGCTGGCTGCCGAAGCTCGCTACCGGCGAATTGGTCGGCGCCATCGCTATGACCGAGCCCGGCACCGGAAGCGACTTGCAGGGTGTGCGCACCAAAGCCGAGAAGTCCGGCAACGGCTATGTGCTCAACGGCTCCAAGACCTTCATCACCAATGGTCAGCACGCCAATCTCATCGTCGTCGTCGCCAAGACCGACCCGAAGGCCGGCGCCAAGGGCGTCTCGCTCATGGTGGTGGAGACTGACGACGCGCCCGGCTTCCGCCGCGGCCGCAAGCTGAAGAAGCTCGGCATGGATTCCGCCGACACCTCGGAACTGTTCTTCGAGGACGTCCGTTTGACGGCAGAAAACCTGCTCGGTCCCGAGGAAGGGCAGGGCTTCTATCAGCTCATGCAGGAATTGCCGCAGGAGCGGCTGATCGTCGCCATCAACGCGGTGGCGATGATGGAGCGGGCGCTGGCGCTCACCATCGATTACGTCAAGCAGCGCCAGGCTTTCGGCAAGAAGATCATCGAGTTCCAGAACACCCAGTTCGAGCTGGCCGAGTGCAAGACCGACGCCACCATCGCCAAGGTTTTCCTCGACCATTGCATCGGCGAGCAAGTGGCTGGCCGTCTTGATACTGTTACCGCCTCGATGGCGAAATACCGGCTCACCGATACGCAAGCGAAAGTGATCGACCGCTGCCTGCAATTGTTCGGCGGCTATGGTTACATGGACGAATATCCGATCTCGCGCATGTACCGCGACGCGCGCGTGTTGCGCATCTACGCGGGCACCAACGAGATCATGAAGATGCTGATCGCGCGGAGTTTGTAGCGCTGTCATTCCGGGACGCTCGCGAAGAGAGCGAGTTCGGAATCCAGGGCGACAACGAAGCGCCTCGAATTTGGCTCTGGATTCCGGGTTCGCGCGCTGGCGCACGCGCCCCGGAATGACTAGGAGGATACCATGCCCGACGCATACATCTACGACGCCGTCCGCACGCCGCGCGGGCGCGGCAAGGCCGACGGCGCGCTACACGAGGTGACCGCGCTCAATCTGGCGTCGCAGGCGCTCACCGCCATCAAGGAGCGCAACAATCTCAAGCCCGAAATGGTCGACGACGTTGTACTCGGCTGCGTCGATCCCGTGGGCGAGGCGGGCGGCGACATCGCACGCGCCTCCGCGCTGACGGCGGGCTTCGGCGACCAGGTGCCGGGCGTGCAGATCAACCGCTTCTGCGCCTCCGGGCTCGACGCGGTCAACTTCGCGGCGGCCGAGGTGATGTCCGGCCAGCACGAGATGACCGTCGGCGGCGGCGTCGAATCCATGAGCCGCGTCGGCATCGGCGCCTCCGGCGGCGCCTGGCCGATGGACCCCTCCATCGCGGTCGAGACCTATTTCCTGCCGCAGGGCATTTCCGCCGACCTGATCGCCACCAAGTACGGCTTCTCACGCGACGACGTCGATTCTTACGCGGTTGAGAGCCAGAAGCGCGCCGGCCAGGCCTGGGAGGCGGGCCGCTTCAAGAACTCGGTGATCCCGGTCAAGGACGTCAACGGCCTCACCATCCTAGCCAAGGACGAGCACATGCGCCCGAGCACGACCATGCAGACGCTGGCATCGTTACAGCCGTCCTTCGTGCAGGCGGGCGAGATGGGCGGCTTCGATTCGGTGGCAGTGCAGCGCCATCCGGAGGTCGAAACGATCAACCACGTGCACACGCCGGGCAATTCCTCCGGCATCGTCGACGGCGCCGCCGCGGTACTGATCGGCAGCGAGGAGGCGGGCAGGGCGGCCGGCCTCATGCCCCGCGCCCGCATCCGCGCCTTCGCCAATATCGGCTCGGAGCCGGCCATAATGCTCACCGGCCCGATCCCGGTGAGCGAGAAGGCACTGAAGCGCGCCGGCATGGAGAAGCAAGACATCGACCTGTGGGAGCTCAACGAGGCCTTCGCCTCGGTGGTGCTGCGCTACATGCAGGCGCTCGACATTCCGCACGACAAGATCAACGTCAATGGCGGCGCCATCGCCATGGGCCATCCGCTCGGCGCCACCGGCGCCATGATTCTCGGCACCGTGCTGGACGAGCTGGAACGGCGCGATCTCAATACGGCGCTGGTCACGCTCTGCATCGGCATGGGTATGGGCACCGCGACGATTATTGAGCGGGTGTGAGGTCTTCCCTCTCCCCGCCTGGTGGGGAGAGGTGAAAGGAAAAGGAATGCCCAAAGTCGACATCGCAGACATCCCGCTCGACACGGCGACCAACTATCCCGCGCCGTTCGACAAGGCGGTCGAGGGCCGCGTGCGCAAGCGCATGGGCCGCGCCGCCGGCCTCACTCAGTTCGGCGTCAACCTCTGCACCCTCAAGCCGAGCGCCGCCTCGTCGCAGCGGCACTGGCACGAGAACGAGGACGAATTCGTCTATGTGCTCGACGGCGAAGTGGTGCTGGTCGAGGACGCCGGCGAAACGGTGCTCAAGGCCGGCGACGCCGCGGCCTGGCGGGCCGGCGTCGAGAACGGCCATTGCCTGATCAACCGCTCGGACCGCGATGCCGTCTTTCTCGAGGTCGGCAGCCGCGCGCCGACCGAGCGCGCACACTATGCCGACATCGACATGATGGTGACCCGCGAGGGCAGGGATTTCCACTACACCCACAAGAACGGCGAGCCATACCGGAAATAGGAGTTTCCGCCGATGAGTAATTTCAAATTGGACATCGACCAGGATGGCATCGCGCTCGTCACCTGGGACATGCCCGGCCGCTCTATGAACGTGATCGACGGCGCCGTCATCGAGGAGCTGTCGCAGATCGTCGACAAGGTCACCAATAACGAGGCCATCAAGGGCGCGGTGATCACCGCCGGCAAGGACTCGTTCTGTGGCGGCGCCGACCTCACCATGCTGGAGCGCATGGGCGCGACTTACGCCCAGATGGTCAAGCGCGACCGCGAGGAAGCCGCCAACAAGATGGTGTTCGACGAGAGCCGCAAGCTGTCGCAGCTCTACCGGCGGCTGGAAAAGAGCGGCAAGCCCTGGGTCGCCGCCATCAACGGCACCGCCATGGGTGGCGGCTTCGAACTGTGCCTTGCCTGCCATCACCGCGTCGCTTCCGACAATCCAAAGACGCGGCTCGGCCTGCCCGAGGTGAAGGTCGGCCTGTTTCCCGGTGCCGGCGGCACCCAACGCGTGGCGCGCATGCTGCTGCCCGCCGACGCGCTTCAGTTCCTGCTCAAGGGCGACCAGCTCAAGGTGGATCGCGCCAAGGCCATGAAGCTGATCGACAAAGTCGTGCCGCAGGCCGATCTCGTCAAGGCCGCCAAGGAATGGATCAAGGCCGGCGGCAAGGCGGTCAATCCTTGGGACGAGAAGGGTTTCCGCCTGCCTGGCGGCCTCGTCTATTCCAAGTCCGGCATGATGACCTTCCCGGCCGCCAACGCCATCTACCGGCGCGAAACCTACGACAACTACCCGGCCGCGCGCGCCATCCTGCAGACGGTCTACGAGGGCCTGCTGGTCGACATCGATACGGGATTGCGCATCGAGTCGCGCTGGTTCGCCAAGATTCTGCGCTCGCCGGAAGCCGCCGCGATGATCCGCTCGCTGTTCGTCTCCATGCAGGAGCTGAACAAGGGCGCCCGCCGCCCGCCGGACGTGCCGCCGACGCAGCTCAAGAAGGTCGGCATCGTCGGCGCCGGCTTCATGGGCGCCGGCATCGCGCAGGTGAGCGCGGCGGTGGGGATCGAGGTCGTGCTGATCGACCGCGACCAGGAGACCGCCGAGAAAGGCAAGGCGGGCCTCGCCAAGGCGCTTTCGGACCGCGTCATGAAGGGCCGCATGAAGGGCGCCGACCGCGACGCGCTGCTTGAGAAGATCACGCCTGCCGCCGACTACGGCGCGCTGAAGGACTGCGCCCTGGTGATCGAGGCGGTGTTCGAAGACCGCAAGGTCAAGGCCGACGTGATCAAGAAGATTGAGGCGGTGATCGGCGACGACGTCATCCTCGCATCCAACACCTCGACCCTGCCGATCACCTCGCTCGCCAAGGAGTTCAAGGATCCGAAGCGGTTCATCGGCATCCACTTCTTCTCTCCGGTCGCACGCATGATGCTCACCGAGATCATCCTCGGCAAGGAGACCGGCGACAAGGCGCTCGCAACGGCGCTCGACTATGTGCGCGCCATCCGCAAGACGCCGATCGTGGTGAACGATTCACGCGGCTTCTACGCCAACCGCTGCGTGATCGCCTATCTGCTGGAAAGCCACCTGATGGTACTGGAGGGCATTCCACCCGCCATGATCGAGAACACCGCAAGAACGGCCGCTTCGGGCGCAAGAACGGCAAGGGCTTCTACGATTATCCGCCCGGTCAGCCCAAGCGGCTGTGGCCGGGGCTGGCCGACCTGGTGGGGAAGAAGCTGACGCGCGACGAGATCGAGGCGATTGACGTCGAGGAGTTGAAGCAGCGCTTCCTGGCGGTGCAGGCGGTGGAGGCCACGCGCACCTTCGAGGAGGACGTGGTCACCGACGTGCGCGAGGCCGACGTCGGCTCGATCCTCGGCTGGGGCTTCGCGCCGTTCACCGGCGGCGCGCTCTCCTATATCGACGGCATGGGAACGAAAAACTTCGTCACGCTCTGCCGCAAGCTGGAGAAGAAGCACGGCGTGCGCTTTGCGCCCAGCAAGGTGCTGCTCGAGCTCGCCTTGACCGACGACACCTTCTACCACCGCTTTGCTCCGCCGAAGCAGAAGGAAGCGGCGTAGCGAAGCATTTTCTGCTGTCGTCCTCCGCGTGAGCGGGGGACCCAGTAAACACCGACATTTCTGTGATTACTGGATCACCCGCCTTCGCGGGTGATAACAGCCGCACTACACTGCGGGTTCAGCGAACTCCCGCCCGCTTCACGCGTTGAAACCCGGCCATGGCTGAGAAACCCCGCTCCCTCTTCCGCTGGCGCGAGATTCCCGGCGGCGTGTGGGCGCTCGGGATGGTCTCGCTGCTCATGGATTCCTCCTCCGAGCTGATCCATGCGCTGCTGCCGCTGTTCCTGGTCAACGTGCTGGGCGCCAGCCTGCTCGACGTCGGCATCATCGAGGGCATTGCGGAAGCGACCGCCGCCATCACCAAGGTGTTCTCCGGCGCGCTGAGCGACTATCTGGGGAAGCGCAAATGGCTGACCGCTTCCGGCTACGGCCTTGCCGCCTTGTCGAAGCCGATCTTCGCGCTGGCGCCCAGCATCGCGTGGGTGGCCGGCGCGCGCTTCATCGACCGCGTCGGCAAGGGCATCCGCGGCTCGCCGCGCGACGCGCTGATTGCGGATCTAACCCCCGACGACCTGCGCGGAAGCGCCTACGGTCTACGCCAGACCCTCGACACCGTCGGGGCGGTGCTGGGGCCCGCGGCGGCAATCGGCCTGATGGCGCTGTTCGCCGATCATTACCGCACCGTGTTCTGGATCGCGGTGATCCCGGCCTTCGCGTCCGTCGCCACGATCATGCTGTTCGTGCGCGAGCCCAGGGGCCAGAAGCGGCCGCCGCGCGCGCGCCGGCTCAAATCGCCGCTGTCGCGCGCCGAGTTCATGCGGCTCGACATCGGCTATTGGGCGGTGGTCTTCGTCGCCGCCATTTTCACCCTCGCGCGCTTCTCGGAAGCCTTCCTGCTGCTGCGCGCGAAATCGGTCGGCATGCCGGTGGTGCTGGTGCCGACGGTCATGGTGGTGATGAACGTGGTCTACGCGCTGTCGGCCTGGCCGGCCGGCGCGCTCTCCGACTCGATCGGCCGCTACCGCCTGCTGATCGCGGGCTTCGCCTTGCTGATTGTCGCCGACCTCATCCTCGCCTTCGGCGGCGGCGTCGCCATGGTCATGGTCGGCGTGGCGGTCTGGGGTCTGCACATGGGACTGACGCAGGGGCTGTTGTCGGCACTGGTCGCCGACACCGCGCCGGAGAACCTGCGCGGCACTGCCTTCGGTGTGTTCAACCTGGTGAGTGGGCTCGCCATGCTTGCCGCCAGCATCATCGCCGGTGGCCTGTGGGACTGGATCGGCCCCGACGGCACCTTCCTCGCCGGCGCAGTGTTCACCGCGCTGGCGCTGATCGTGCTGCCCTTCGCGCATAGGAGAAGAGTGGCGGTGGAAAACAAGTCGCCCGTAAAAAACGCCCTAAGCCATTGAGCGTGAGTCGTTTTCTGGGGATTTTGCCGGGTTGAGATTGCAAGCTTTTCGGGTCTGGAGGGGCGGAAGCTTGCAATTTTGTTTTTGCTATTCCGCTGAATCGCGGATCGTGATTCTGTGGTTGCATCGGAGGGATCGGTGCGGCCGAAGCAGCGCAAGACCACGGACGAAGGCGATCTGTTCCGGGCCAGGCTCGACCAGATCATCGACAGAAGCACGAGTTGGTGCAGCTCGCAGGCCAGCTCGATTGGGTCTGGCTCGATGATGAGATCGCGCCGCTTTACAGCGAGAAGGGCCGCCCGGGCATCGCGAGCCGCTTCGTCGTCGGGCTCTTGCTGCTCAAGCACATCTACGCGCTGTCGGATGAGGGGGTCTGCGAGCGTTGCACGAGCGCTCGGACCTGAGCCATTGGCGCAAGCGGCTTGGACCCAAACTGGAGCTTGTGCTGGCCGAGAGCTTGCGGGCGGCCCTTGCTTCCGGCGCGCTGCGCACGAAGGACCTCAAACGGGTCACGGTGCAGCCCAAGGCGATCACCTTCCCGACCGATGCCAAGCTGTTGCATGCTGCCATCAGAGGGCTCAACCGGCTGGCCCGAACGCACGGAGTGCGGCTGCGGCAATCTTATCTACGCGTCGCCAAGCGCGCGGCGATGATGGCCGGACGCTACGCCCACGCCAAGCATTTCAAGCGGCATCGGCGAGAGTTGCGACTGCTGCGCAGTCGGCTTGGCAGGCTCGTCCGCGACATCCGTCGTCAGATCGCCGGCAGGCCGGAGCTCGAAACCGTGTTCGAGTGGCCGCTGACGAAGGCCAGCCAGATCCGTTCGCAGCAACAGCGTCAGCGCGGATGGGAGCTCTACTCCTTCCATGCCCCGGAGGTCGAATGCATCGGCAAGGGTAAGGCCGGCGCACCTTACGAGTTCGGCGTGAAAGCCTCGATCGTAACCCCCAATGCCCGCGCGCCCGGTGTCCAGTTCGTGCTGCACGCGACGGC
>JARRNI010000222.1:6488-13395 GCA_037385125.1 Pseudolabrys sp. | reverse complement strand
CTTTTCGCGCAGGATATCAGCGTAGTTGCGTATACGTTGGGTGTAGCGCACGGCCTCCGTACCGCGGGCGTAGCCGTGATCGAGGTGGCGGTAGTATTGCCGTTTGTTAAGGAGCGGCAACACGTTCTTCACGGCACTCCATTGGTCGGGATCGTGACCGAGCTTTTCGGTCAATTTGCGGGCATCGCGCAGATGCGCGAAGCCAATATTGTAGGCGGCGAGCGCGAACCAGATCCGGTCGGGCGTGTCGATATCGTCGCTCAGCCGAGCCTCCAGATGTGCGAGGTATTTGGCGCCGCCGTTGATGCTTTGGCGGGGGTTGAGGCGGTTTTTAACGCCCAGTGATCGAGCCGTGTCTTGCGTCAGCATCATTATGCCGCGCACGCCGGTCGGACTTTTGGCGTACGGGTTCCAGTGCGATTCCTGGTAGCCCTGCGCAGCGAGGATGATCGGCGATACACCGTACCTGTCCGCCGCCTTGTGGAACAGCTTGCGATAACGGGGATAGCGGTGCTTGATTCGCCGCAGGTAAACCCGCGTATCCACGTAATCGAATACCTTTACGTGCGCGTAGTAGCGTTGCATGACCTGTTTGAGCTTGCCACTGGATTTGTATTCCTCGAGCCAGTCCTGCATGGCCTGCTGGAGGCCCTCGGCCCCCTTCGGCAGGACCCAAGCGAGCGGTTGGCGCTTGCTCAGATCGAAGGTAACGACCAGATTGGGAAAGAAACGGCGGTTGATATCGACGATGTCCGAATCCGCCACGGTGCAATCGAGCTTGCCCTCCCAGATCCGGCGCAACAGTTCCTCGGTATCGTCATCTCGCGAGGTTTTCCAATGCAGGTCCGGATGTGTCTTCTTGAGCGCTTGCAGTCGTTCGACGTAGCTACTGTCCGAGATGATCTCGAAGTTGACGTCGGATAGCTGTTCTACGGAACGGGCGCGCTTGCCGTGCCGGCCGCATACGACCTGTTGAGTGACTTGCTGGTAGAATGGTCCGAAGCGGAATCGTTTGCTGCGCTCCGAGGTGCGCGTGATGCCGGCCGCCACGACGTCGCCTTCGCCGTGGGCAAACGCATGCAGCAGCTCTGAGACGGAATTCTTGATGACGAATTTCGGCTTGACGCCGATGGATTTGGCGAAGGACACGATCAGGTCGTGCTCGGGGCCGGTCGGCTTGTCGTCACGTCCGATGTAGTAGGTGGTCGGCGCGTTGCGTGTCAGCACGACGAGTGTGCCGCGTGCCTTGATAGCCTTGAGGCGCTTGTCGCTGACGTGGACGGAGCAACCAGAGAGCAGCGCTGCGCCTGTACAAACCGCAGCAATAACCGTGACGGCCCTTGCCGGAATGCCGGCACGCTTCCGGTGCGGCCTCACCAAATCGAGTTTTTTCTTTTTAAGATTCAACGGCTCTTATAAGACTTGGTAGTAACCTTCCTTCAACATGCCATAAAACAAGCGGCTCGTCAGCAACGTCTGTGGGTCGATTTGGGTTACGTAAACCGCCAAGCGCTTGATATACCGCTTATTCTGTCCACCAATCGGTACGCCGAGAAACGGCGACCAGTTGAACAACAAGTGTCCTGTCGGGGGCAAGGGGTAATGGCGTCGCTGCGGATGTGGCAGCGCAAGACCTGACCCCGAGTCCCCTTCCTGGCCACACAGTTCGAGAGCCGCTTCAAGGGCTTCGTCGGCGCGGCCTACAAGCTAAAGGCGGCCTGCGCCACCCTCGGCTACCAACGTACCCCGGGCCTGGCTTCCTGCCGAGAGCTGCTGACGTAGCACTCATCGCTTTCCGTTAATCTATCGGGCACTGCCCGTGGACCGCGTGCGCCCCAAATTACGCAATCTTCGCTCCGTACCCCACTGTCCATCTCGAAGCAGCCCCCGTCTGACCTGAAATGACCGTGTTCTGGCGAAGGCCAACCCAAAACTGCGTGTGAGGCAGCCTTGTTAATATGGCTGTCCGGGTAATTGTTTGGTCTTGCGAATCCCTGTCCTCGTTCGAGGCAATATAGCCACCTCCCTGCAGCGGGTCAAAATTCGGTCCCGCCATGTGCTTTTACTATTTCGCGCCTTCCGTTACGGGACTCGCGTAAGCGTGCGCAACCCGAGCTCACTGGGTAGCCTATAATTCAAGTGTCCGGGAACCCAACGCACGCAGGCGTTTTGACGAGAACCGACCCCTTGCCCGGTTCGGCTACGCGGATGGAGGAAGAGTCATGAGCGACGAGGAATCGGTAGACGTCTTGGTCATCGGTGGCGGGCCTGGGGGCACGCCCGCAGGTTTGGCGCTGGCTCAAGCGGGTAAGCGCGTCATGCTGGTCGAGGCGGGACGTGGGCTTGGCGGTACCTGCCTATTCGAGGGCTGCATTCCTTCCAAGATTTTTCGAGAAACCGCTGCCCGCAGACGGGCCGTTCAGAGGAGCGGCGATTTTGGCCTGCGGTTGAGCAATACCGAGGCGCCGGAAGTCGATTGGAGTGCCGTACAGGCCCGGCGCCATCATATTCTCAACCAACGGGCGCAAGGGGCGCTGGCTAAAGCCAAGGCATTACCCGGCCTAGAAGTTGTATTTGGCCGTGCACGGCTGACCGGACCCCGCTCCGCGCTGGTCGAACTGCCGGATGCCGTTCGTAGCGTACGCTTCTCACAGGCGATCCTGGCCACCGGCTCAGTCCCAAACCGGCTTGCGATCCCTGGCGCGGAGTTGCCCGGCGTCCTCGATTCGGAGCAACTCATCGAAATCGGCTTCATACCCCAATCGCTGGCACTGATTGGCGGCGGGCCCATCGGCGTGGAGATGGCCCAGATATTCGCAATGCTCGGAAGCGAAGTGACCATCCTTGAGGCTGGCGGCCGAATCCTAGGCCCGGTAGACCCCGTTTTGGCTGAGCTGCTCACTGGGCAGTTGCAGGCCGACGGAATTCGTGTGCAGACCGGTGTAGGTGTCGAGGCCATCCAGGGGGATGAGGACACGCATCAGGTACGTTATTCCGGTGGGAATCACGCACAGGAAGTCAGCGCCCAGGTGGTAGCCATCGTCGCTGGTCGCCATCCGCATGTTGCCGGCCTTGGCCTTGAAACCACCGCCGTACGTCATGATCGCCATGGGCTCAAGGTGGATGAGAGCTTGCAGACGGACGAGCCCGGCGTTTACGCCACCGGGGATCTGGTGGGGCACCCAATGTTCGCGCATTGGGCCACGGCGCAGGCGTTGGCCGTCGCGCGTCAGATACTCGGGGGGGCAGCGGCGTTTCCTGATCCCGCTCACAATTCGGCGGTGATCTTCTCGTTTCCAGAGCTTGGCATGGCGGGACTCACTGAAGAGGCGGCCCGTGCTGCCGGTTACGACGTAGCGGTAACGGAATACGACTATCGCATGGATGCACGCGCCCAGATCAGTGGTGAGCCCCTTGGCCGCCTGCGTATCGTTTATCGGCGTGACGACAAACGCGTCGTGGGTATCCATGCGCTGGTTGAAGGCGCAGCGGATATCATGGGCGAGGCGGCGGTCGCCATACAAAACGGGCTAACGCTGGAGCAGCTCGCCGCAAGCATCCACCCGCACCCCACACTAACCGAGGCGTTTGGCTTTGCCGCTCATATCCAAGAGTAACAAGGATGGGGGTGTCGGAAGGCGGTCGTTTCTAAATAGAGTCAAGCCGGGCTAATAGACGAGATCGCCCTCGAATTTGGTTGTTTCGTTCTGTCCATCCACATATCTGGCGGTCGCCACGCGATAGGCGCGATTTCCCGTCTCGCTGCGACCAAGGGATGGGCAGTACTGTTGCGCAATCTGCGCCGTTGAGGCATCGCTGTGCAACAGGTATCCATGCGACTGCCACACGCCCGCCAGCGCCCCCGGATCGAACCCGAATATGAAGGGTTCACCGCTGGCCCTGCTCAAATGGCGCCAACGGCGCGCTCCACGAAAGGCCTTCGATCCATCCAATGGTCACGGCAGCCTTGTTAATATGGCTGTCCGGGCAATTCGCCCCTGGTGGGCCAGAAAGGGGCAGTATTCGAGCCGCGACCGGTCAAAGGCGCAAACGATAGTCTCCTTAGCGTGGCTGTCCAGTTAACTGCTGACCTGTCTACCTAGTGGGGAAGCTTACGGGGGGACAAGGAATGATCTACGATATCTGGATGTGGGCCCTGGTCGTGTTGGCAATCTGGGTGGCCTTCCCACTCGTCATTAGCGTATTGGCGTTGGTGTGGTTTGGCATCGTGTCACTTTACGAGTGGCTGCACGGCCGGTTCACTGCACGCCCGGGGGATGATCGCAGATGGGCGCGCTGGCGAGCACACCGGACCCTGCGCGCGGCGCGCCGTTTGGTGCTCGAGGATAGAGGGCAGCCCATACGGCCGGAAGCGCGAGCGGCCATTCTGGCCAAGCTGCAGGAAGACGCCGCGCGGGGCGTCAGACCGGAAAAGCAGGAACTTGATCCGGAAGTGGTGCGGCGCTTGCGGGAGATTTCGCAGCAAAACGCGCCAGTCCCCCGGCCGTGGTATGTGAGGCTGCGCCTGATCGGCCCCGCGTTGGCAGCGTTGAAACGTTGGGCAGCGGGGGAATAGGCGCCCGGGTACAAGTTGCGAAAATCCCATTTGTGTCAGAAAAATAGATACGTCCCCCTATTCCGAGGAGTAAGTCATGCGCGGATACATGTGGTTGTTGTTGCTGGCGAGTAGCATTTCTGGCTGCACGATGTTGCCATTCTGGGTGTCCAAGCCCGAACAAGTACAATTTGAACCCATCAACGGAGTGATTTATGGCGCGAAGTCGACACCGGCAACTATCAGCAACAAAACGGCTGCTGAGTTGGTTCGGCTAGGCTACAAGCAGATCGGGAGCATTCGTGTAGAATACAAGGACAAAGAATGTGGAGGAGTTCCCAGAAACTGTGGTACGGCAAGCCATAAAGATGACCCGACCCGTAGAGCTCAAATTGAGGCCGCCAAGCATGGTGGAGACTTGATAACTCTCACTAATTCGTCTGCAAAGATATCGTACTCAACGGACGTTGAGGGCTCATATGGCAGTACTACGTGCGAGAATCCAAAGGTACGTCCCGCTGTAAAGTCGGATGCCTACACACCCGGCACTCAGGTCATCGGTGGTTCGGCTATCATCTGCCCACATGGTCAAGGCACGGCTACATTCGACGTCGAATCCCGCATTACCACCGGAATAGTGTGGCGTAAGATTAAGTAGGTATGCGTATCAGTTGCGATATTTTGGGTCAGATTGAAGCGCCCCTGATTTTCCGGACATTCAGATAAGGGGATAATGCCCCAAGATGGTCTTCTTAATATGGCTGTCCTATTAATTCGCCGCTATTAATTCGCCGCTATTAATTCGCGGTCCTATTAATTAGAGCTCTCTGATACAAACGAACGCCCGGCCTGGCAACCTGCCGAGAGCTGTTGACGTAGCCCTCATCGCCTTCCCTCAATCGATCGGGCACTGCCCGAGGGCCGCGCGCGCCCGGAATCACGCGATTTTTACTTCGAACCCGACGATCCATCTGGAAGCACCCCTGGTGGGCCAGAAAGGGGCAATATTCGAGCCGCAACCTATCCCAAAAAAGCGCACGCAATGGTCTTCTTAATATGGCTGTCCTGTTTATTGTTCACGCGAAGTCTGAGATCAGCCAAACCCGAGTCGAGCAGTTGGGCTTATGGTTCACGCAACCGGACGCACCCGCTAGATTCCAAAATTAATAGCGGATGGGAGCGCGGAACGTGAAGAATCTGTTACTAATAATCGGGCGTTTAGTGATATGCGCATCGGCCGCGGCGAAAGACTGCTATGTACCCGCCGTGGACCCGAACGCGCCGACCGGATTTCGCGGTATTCCCTGGGACATCTGAGACGGCTCCTTAGCGTGGCTGTCCTGGTAATGGGTTTTGCGACGGATTACGCTTCGCTAATCCGCCCTACCAGGTGAATCCTCATTTAATCAGGCCGGCGCCAGGGCTTTCTGGATTAACGGCACCAGTGGCTCGGGTAATTTCAATGCGCCGGACAGGGCAAACTGCTGACCTTTTTCGGACATTTTTTTCCAAGTCTTCTGGATTATCTCGATCCACTTTTCTTCGCTGTATTCCGGATGCTTGCCGGCAAATTCCTGCATATAGTGTTCGATAAATACCAGGTTGGCGATATCTTCCAGCAACTGCGTATCGGGATTGGTCTTGATGCCTTTTTTGCGCACCATTCTTTTCGCACGTTCGATATCCGCCTCCTCATAACCGGCCTGCGCCATCAGCTCACCCATGGTATTGGCGTGAAACCTGTACAAATCAGTACGCCATTTCAGATAGCCTGGACGATCCATTGGATAATCACTGCGCGGTGATTTCCAGCGCTGGATATGCTGTGCATGAATGGCAATTTTGCAAACATTATCCGAGGCAGGTGAAAAGCGCTGCAACATATCGGACATGCGATGTGAGTACAGACTTTCTTTCGGCCAGGATTTGCCGGTTTCGTCTGTTACCAGGTTGGGGTCTTCGCTATTTGCTGCGCCGATGAGCGCGATTGTCTTGTCATAGACTGACTGTGACATAGCATTTCTCCAGTAGCTGCGGATCCGGCAGGATGCCGCAGGTAAAAAATGATCATGTTCTGAGCGCGATATTAGACAGCATATACACTGCCCGAGATATATCCGCATAGAGATGGACTGCCACTGCGTCGCGGCCCACATACTGACAAAGCCGGGAATTGACTTCATCATTAAAAGGGGCCGGGAGTTTTTACTCTGACCCCGAACTATCTCGTCATGCGTTAGGTACTTTGAGGCCTGAGGCGGCGCTTGGCGCCGATTGGTACTGACTCGATGCGGGAGGCGAAGGTGTAACGAATTGAGAATTAACGGGTTCGGTAATTAAAACGTTTGCGTT
>JARRNI010000222.1:0-6438 GCA_037385125.1 Pseudolabrys sp. | reverse complement strand
GACGAATGATTCTCATTTGTCACCGACCCCTTTTAGCTCCACTATCCGCGCCTTCCTTGGCATGGGTATCTCCCTTGTTACGTTAATCCTATGCGGCTCTCCCTATCCCTCGCCGAAAAATGATCGAAAAATAGATCCGTCCCCTTCTGTTCCTTTTCTCTGTTCTGGCGGCGTTTGGAACTGGTGATACTTTATCTGCGTCGACTTACCCACGGCGCTAACGCCCAGTGCCTGCATAAACGCAGTCATTCCGTCCGTACCGAACTGGACTTTTCTCAAGACGGTCCTGCACGTAGCTAAACCATCCAGGCATACTTTTGTAGTAAAGACCCTTGTGGCCGGGAGCCAACTCGGCGGACCGAAGATTACCAGCACCAGCGAGACTTTCGTTCTCGGCGGTGGCGTATTGTTCTGCGGTTGGGCGGGGGGCTTTGGCGGCAGGCTCTGCATCATGGAAAACAAAAGCTTGGACGAGTCGGGCGCCCAAATGAAGTCTGATGTGCAGTGAACGATTTGCGAGGCCTCAACGCCCACGTTGTTTGTTTCGGCGGTCGCGCCTGGGGGGTACACTCCAGTACCAACGTCCCTGTTCAGAAAGTCGCCTACTTTTACTCCCGGTGGGCGATTGTCTTGCGGACTTTTCGCGACGTCATATACGAGCTCGATGTCGCTTGTGCCCTGTGCGAAGTGCGCCGGGTAGAACTTTGTAAATGCAATGTAGCGGCCATTGGGAGACGCGACAGGCCCGTATGCCAGAAAGTGATCCACCATTGTATCGCTACTCAAATCTACGATTATCACTTGCGATAGGGAGGCGGTTTGGTCGCCAATAATGATGACCTTACCATCTACGCCGTGGGCAATGCTCCTTACATCCATTAGGCCCCATGGCAGCGTTATGGTCTTTGTCTGCATTCCAGGGTGGGTAATCGAGAGGTAGAACTGATCGGTTACGGGTTGCTTCTCATAAACACGCAGCACCGTTCCGTCGGGCGTGGTATGCACAACGGGGGCTGGTGGCTTTTGCACCGCGGACGCGTCGGCCGCGTCGGCGGGTACCTCTATTTGTGCAGCTTGTGCAGCTTGTGCAGCTTGTGCAGCTTGTGCAGCTTGTGCAGCTTGTGCAGCTTGTGCAGCTTGTGCAGCTTGTGCAGCTTGTGCAGCTACAGACATCATGAGTGCCAGCAATGCCACGACCAATGAGTGCTTGATCATTTCTTTTCTCCGTGGGTATTCGCAGTCCAAGAATTCCCATAGGCCCCAAGCCTGACACAGGCAGGGCTAGCGCTAGCGAAGCTGGACACCCACCCCAGGCTTGCCACCCGATTTCGGCTATGCCAAGCTGGCCGGGCACTGGATATCAAGGAGCGATACCATGCCCAAGCCACGCAAGACCCTGGTCTCCCTTGAGGCCACGCCCTATTACCACTGCGTCTCACGGTGCGTTCGCCGCGCTTTTCTCTGCGGCGAGGACACCCATTCCGGGCAGAGCTACGAGCACCGTCGACAGTGGATTGTCGACCGCATACTGCAATTGGCGGGCGTCTTCGCCGTCGATGTCTGCGCCTACGCCGTCATGAGCAACCACTACCACGTGACGCTCTATGTCGACCAAGCACAAGCTCAAGCGTGGGACGATGCCGAGGTTATCGGCCGCTGGAATAAGATATTCAAGGGCGACGCGCTCGCGCGGCGCTTCCTAAACGGCGAGCCCCTATCGAAGACGGAGAGCCGACTGCTCAAGGGGTCAATCGCCAAATGGCGCTCGCGGCTGATGGATATCAGCTGGTACATGAGATGTCTGAACGAATCCATCGCCCGCCAGGCTAATGCAGAGGACGGCTGCACGGGGCGGTTCTGGGAGGGGCGTTTCAAGTCCCAGGCGCTGCTCGATGAGAAGGCCCTGGCCGGCTGTCTTGCCTATGTGGACCTCAATCCGGTGCGCGCAGCCATGGCCATGACACCGGAGGCGTCAGACTACACGTCTATACAACGGCGCATTCGCCATGCCCTGTCCGGTGAAACTGGGAAAACCGGCCAGCCGCATGAACTGATGCCGTTTGTCGGTAATCCCAGAGAAGACATGCCCAAGGGTTTGCCCTTTCCCTTGTCCGACTATCTGGAGCTGGTCGACTGGACGGGCCGGGCACTGCGCGAGGGCAAGCGCGGTGCGATCCCCAACAACGCCCCGCCCATCCTGGAGCGCCTGGCTATCGAACCGCAGTATTGGCTCTTCCTGGCCACACAGTTCGAGAGCCGCTTCAAGGGCCTGGTCGGCGCGGCCTACAAGCTCAAAGCGGCCTGCGCCACCCTCGGCTACCAACGAACGCCCGGCCTGGCAACCTGCCGAGAGCTGTTGACGTAGCCTCCATTGCCTTTCACCACTGAATCGGGACACTCCCGAGAGTCCCGCGCGCCTCGGATCACGCGATTCTTACTTCGAACCCGACGATCCATCTGGAAGCACCCCTGGTGGGCCAGAAAGCGGCAATATCCTAGCCGCAACCCATCCCAAAAGGCGCACGCGATGGTCTTCTTAATATGGCTGTCCTGTTAATTGCCGCCGCGCGCATCAGATCACGCGATTCTCACTTCGAACCCTACGATCCATCTGGAAGCACCCCTGGCCGGCCTGAAAACGGCAATATTAGAGCCGCAACCCATCCCAAAAGGCACACGCGATGGTCTTCTTAATATGGCTGTCCTGTTAATTCCTTTTGAGATCTACCACGATCATTAGAACTGTCGAAACCGCTATCGCCACCAGTATTAGGATCACGCTTAGGATCGTCCCGCTCCGCTCTGTTTGGCCAACATCGCTTTGGAATATCGGTTATCAATGGCCACTAGAGCGCCCCTTCAGGCAAGGGAATAAAGAGGTCTATTAAAAGAAAGATAAAAGGGGTCGGTATGGCCACCGATCTAGAGAGGGCCGGTGACAAATGATTCTCATTTGTCACCGACGCCTTTAATTGTGATTTCCACTCCGCATCACACCGCGCAACTCGAAGGTGCCTAGTGGTCCTGAAAGCAGCAGTATTCGAGCCGGGACCCGCCCAAAAAGGCGCAGCCAATAGGCTCTTTAGCGTGGCTGTCCAGGTAATTTTCAATCCCAAAAGGCACACGCGATGGTCTTCTTAATATGGCTGTCCTGTTAATTACTGGCCACGCAGTTCGAGAGCCGCTTCAAGGGCCTGGTCGGTGCGGCCTACAAGCTCAAAGCGGCCTGCGCCACCCTCGGCTACCAACGTACCCCGGGGCTGGCGACCTGCCGAGAACTGTTGACGTAGCCCTCACCGCTTTCCCTCAATCGATCGGGCACTGCCCGAGGGCCACGCGCGCCCCAAATCACGCTTTTCGTACTCCGTACCGCGAGGTCCTTCTCGAAGCAGTCCCGCCTGGCCTGAAATGACGGTATTCCCGCGAAAGTCGGCCCGAAATGGCGTGTGCGGCAGCCTTCCCAATGTCGCTGTCCGGGTAATTCCCACACCCACGTGGCCTTCTTAGTGTGGCTGTCCAGGTAATTCTCTCGCCCGGCAGCAATCAGCTCGACTCGCAAAACGGTGCGACCAATGCGAGCTACCAGTACGATGCCGATGGCAACCTCATCAGCGACGGCACGCACACCTATCAGTACGATGCCCGCAACCGCCTGGTCGGCGTGGACAACGCGGTCAGCTTTGCCCTCAACGGCCTGGGCCAGCGCGTGGAGAAGCGCTCATCGAAGAGGGCCACGCTGTATCTCTATGGCCTGAACGGCCAGCTCATCGCCCGGACCGATCCGGCCGGGCGCACCGAGCGCGAGTTCATCTACGTCAACGGCGTGCCCGCCGCGGTGCTGGTCTACCGCAGCGTGGGCAATACCGCGCAAGCCGGTACCGGCATCGCCCACCGCTCGGCCAACGCGAGCAATACGCCGGCGGCCGCCAAGGGCAACACGCCGACCGTGGCCGGCCATGGCGGCAGCAAGGTGTTGCCGCAATCGCCCACGGGCCTGTACTACATCCATACCGACCACCTCGGCACGCCGCGGGTGATCACCGATCCCAGCACCGGCCAGGTGGTCTGGCGCTGGGACGGCGAGCCGTTCGGGGCCAGCGCGCCGAACGAGGATCCGAACGGGAGCGGCTCGAATTTTGTATTCAACCTGCGCTTCCCGGGGCAGTACTATGATGCCCAGACGGGGCTGGACTATAACTACTACCGGGATTACGACCCGCGTACGGGGAGGTATGTGGAGAGTGATCCGAGTGGGTTATGGGGTGGGTTGAATACATACGGATATGTTTACGGAAATCCGCTTATTCTCCTTGACCTCTACGGCCTACAAATATTTAGATATCCAGGGAATTACTACACAGATCAGTATCAAGGCCCAGGCGCGATGGTTCCAGTAACGATAGGTGGTTATATAATGGGGTGGAAACCCTACAGCCCTGCGGACGATGAAGCAGGTTCATGGCCGGCTTGCGTAGCAGAGTATCCATATCCCCTAGGGGGAACCCAAGACAATAGTGGTACCGACAATAACAAAGGCAGCGCGAAAGGTGGGTCTTTGCCGTGGTGGCATGTCTTCGGCCCAACAGGGAATTCTGCAGCAGATCTGGCAAGCGACCAATGCAGTCTTGGGGCCTTGCTTGGATTCGGCGGTGAACAAGGGCTACACAGGGGAGCTGAAGGGGTTCTCGGTGATAGCGCTTGGCTCAAGGTGGCTGGTGCACTGGGACTGGCAAGGCAAATACAAGAACAATATGAATGCGCGCAAATAAAGCTAAACCCCGGCAAATATGGATACTAACTATTTGAGAAACATGCTATGACATTGCCCGGCGCGATACAGGCAATATTTATTATTGGGTCGGTCGTATGGGCGTATAATTTATATTCGAATCGCCGATTCAATATTATTGGGTTATCGCTATTGGGCGTATTCTTCATCGCGTCCGGATTCTTTATTGAATCGTATTTTTCGGCAACTAGAGACACAGTTTGCGATCTAGTTACATTTAATGCGAAACACTTTCATGAAGGGAATACCATTCTTGGATTGGGTGTTGGACTAGTTATAGGAAGTTGGCTAGCCTGGATAGCGTCTTTCCTAAAGAGATAATATGGGGGTCAGAATGAACCTCCCCTAGTTTAACGGACACTTTTAATGGGCGACAATGTAACGGGGGAATAACCAAGACACCCAGTATAAGAAAATTGGTGCACGATTCGTCGGCGCGCTGCCCGGGCGCTGGGAGCATCGTCCGAGTTAGGGATTGAAGAGCGATAAATACGCTCGAATTAAAGCAACAGAGGCGAAGAAATCACCGAGCGTGCAGGGGCGAACCTCGGGCGGTTCCCGATCAATGGAAAAGAGAGCACTGAAGACTACGTCAGCAGCTCACGGCAGGAAGCCAGGCCGGGCGTGCGTTGGTAACCGAGGGACTCGCAGGCCGCTTTGAGCTTATACGCAGAGCCCACCAAGCCCTTGAACCGGCTCTCGAACTGCGTGGCCAGAAAGAGCCAATACCGCGGCTCGATACTCAGACGCTCCAGGATAGGCGGCACATTGTTTGGGATGGCACCGCGCTTGCCCTCACGCAGCGCCCGGCCGGTCCAGTCGACCAGTTCCAGATAGTCCGCCAGGCGAAAGGGCAAACCCTTGGGCATGTCTTCTCGGGGATTGCCGACAAACGGCATCAGCGCCTTGGGCTGGCCGGTCTGCTCGGTTTGGCCGGACAGCGCGTGGCGAATACGCTGTTGGATGGAGGTGTAGTCCGATTTCTCGGGCGATTTGGCCATGGCCGCGCGGATTGGATTGAGGTCCACATAGGCCAGAGCGGCCGCCAGGGCCTTCTCATCGAGCAGGGCCTGGGACTTGAAACGCCCCTCCCAGAACCGGCCCGTACAGCCGTCCTCGGCATTGGCCTGGCGGGCGATGGCCTCGTTCAGACATCTCATATACCAGCTAATGTCCATCAGCCGCGCGCGCCACTCGGCGATCAACGTCTTGAGCAGGCGCGTCTCAGCCTTGGACAGGACCTCACCGTCGACAAACCGCCGAGCCAGTGGATGCCCGGTAAACAACAGCCGCCAGCGGAGCACCACCTCGGCATCTTCCCAGGCCTCGGCCTGGGCTTGGTCGACGTGGAGTACCACATGGTAGTGGTTGGACATCACCGCGTAGGCGCACACATCGACGGCGAAGACCGCCGCCAACTGCAGCATACGTTCCTCAATCCACTGACGACGGTGTTCGTAGCTTCGACCGGAGTGGGCGTCCTCGCCGCACAGGAAGGCGCGGCGCACGCAGCGCGAGACGCAGTGGTAATAGGGCGTGGCCTCAAGGGAGACCAGGGTCTTGCGTGGCTTGGGCATGGTATCGCTCCTTGATATCCGATGCCCCAACAGCTTGGCATAACCTAAATCAGGTGGCAATCTTGGAGTGGG
>JARRNI010000221.1:0-6928 GCA_037385125.1 Pseudolabrys sp. | reverse complement strand
CCGGCGACCCGATCGCCTACAGCGCGTTGTCGGCACAAAATCTGGAACTGCGGGCCGAGAAAAGTACGCACCGACTGGTTCAAGGGGATTACTGCAAGCATTGCAGCAGGGGTGGATTCGCGACGTTGGTCGGCAGCCGCTCGACTGCTCAGGGACTGCCGGGAAGTCATAGAAGGCCGCGGTACCGTCCGACGGCTCTGTTTCCCCGTTTTCCAACCCCCACACTCAAAGGCGTTAGGACGGACCGCGTAGGGGTCAGCCTGCTTTTGATGCTTTCATCAGCGCGTACAAGCGACCAGGAGCGATCGGCAATTCGGCCACGCCGTTCGTAATACCGATCGCGTGGTCGATCGCCGAGGCGATTGCAGCGCCGGCAGCATTCGTGCCGGCTTCGCCTGCGCCTTTTAGTCCGAGTACATTGAGAGGGCTCGGCGCGTCCTCTGTCACCAGCACCGATACATTCGGTACCTCGCGCGCCGTCGGCATCAGATAATCGGCGAACGTGACCGACAGGGGCTGCCCTTGCTCGTCGTATAAGAACTCCTCGTACAGCGCACCGCCAATGCCTTGCGCCAAACCGCCCACGAGCTGTCCTTTCACCAGCCGCGGGTTGACCGCGCGGCCGACGTCGTAGGCTATGGCGTACTTCTCGATCGCCACGCGTCCGGTTTCCGCATCGACACGCACGGCCGCGACATGCACGCCGTACGGGTAGACCATGTGGCTTGGTTCGAAGGTAGCTTCGGTGGACAGACCTGCGAGTTGAACGACGGGCATCGAGGCGCCGCTTTGGTCAGTCCGAATCACCTGGCCGTCGACGATGTCGAGTCTGTCAAGCGGGGTCTGCATCAGCTCGGCGGCACGCGTCAGCGCCGCATCGCGCAGCTTTTCGGCTGCCAACCTGGTGGCCTCGCCGCACATCACGGTGACGCGCGAGGCAAACGCACCCATTCCGCGCGGGATGCGGTCGGTCTGGCCATGGATAACCGTCACATCTCGGTAATCGACGCCGAGTCCTTCCGCGCAAATCTGCGCCACGACCGTCTCGATCCCTTGACCGACCGACGCGTCCCCGGTGACGACTTCGATACCATTCGGCTTGATCTCGATGCGGACCGTATCGAAGGGGCCGAGCCCGCTTTTCTCCACGAACATGGCTATCCCAGCACCGACCATCTCGCCTTGCGCGCGGCGCGCCTTAATGTCCGCCTGCAATGCGCTCCAATCGGCGAGCTCCAGCGCCCGGTCGAGCAGCAAGGCGTAGTCGCCGGAATCGTACACGATCTGCGTGCCGAGCGTCTCGAGATGCAGGTCGTAGGGCATCGCGCTTTTCGGAAGTAGGTTGCGGCGGCGCACCTCGACCTTGTCGATCCCGCACTGGGCGGCGATAGCATCGAGCAGACGCTCGCGCACGAAGGTGGACTCGTAACGGCCGGGCGCGCGGTAGGTCCCGCAGGGCGTCTTATTCGTCAGCCTGATGTGACCCGCGACTCGGTAAGCGGGTAGGCAGTAGGGCCCCGGCAGCATGGCGGCGGCGAGATCGGGCACGGTCGCCGCATGCGTCCGCATATAGGCGCCATTGTCATGGAAAAATTCGTCTTCGACGGCGAGGATATGGCCCTCCGAATCGATCGCAGCGCGGACATGGTGGCACTGCTGGCGCGAGTGATTGGCCGCGACCAGATGTTCGCGGCGATCCTCAATCCATTTAACGGGGCGGCGGAATTTCAGGGCTGCCGCGCAGACCAGCACGTCCTCCGGGTAAAGCTCCCCGCGAATGCCGAATCCGCCGCCGACATGGCCTTCGAAGAGCTGTACGGATTCCGTCTTGAATCCGAACATCCTGGCGAGCGTGTCACGGTTCCAGTGCGGCACTTTTGCGGCGCCGTGCATTTCCAAGATGCCGCGCGCCTCGTCGTAGCGGGCGACAGCGCCCCGCGTCTCCAACGGTACTCCGGAGTGACGACCGACCGAAAGTTCGAGTGCGACAACGGCGTGCGCGATGCGAAAGGCGGCATCGATATCGCCGTAGGACTTGCGCAATACCTCGGCTTCAGTGGTCCGCTCGTGGTCGTGCATCCCAGGCTGTTCGACAGCGCTCAGTATTGGGTTCATTTGTTCAATCGACACGTCGATCATGTCCGCGGCATCCTCCGCGACATATTGGTCTTGCGCGAAGACGGCCGCGATGGGCTCGCCGACGTAGCGCACCAGAGCTTTGGCGAGTACCGGCTGGCGATAGGGTTCGAGCGAGGTCAACCCAGTGAGGCGGAATGGGATCGGTGGCAGATGCGCGACGTCGGCATGCGTCCACACCGCGTACACGCCAGACAGCGCCAGTGCGCCACCGGCATCAATCGACTTCAGTCTGCCGCGCGCGACCGGCGAACGCACGATGCGCATCGTCCATTGGCCGGGAAAGGAAATGTCGGCGGCAAAGCGCCCCTTGCCGGTAAGCAGGGGGCGATCTTCCAATCGCGGAACGGATTGGCCGACGAACCTTTGCTTTTGCTCGGTCATCGGTCCGTCATCGCGAGGCTGCTGCACGTCATGCTGTCCGCAAGGATGAACGGCAAAAGCCCCTGGCATTCGAGGTCCGCCGGGCGGACGGCGTTTCGTGCGCATGTCGGCACGCACCCCATAGGGACGGAGCAAAAAGATGTCATGGTTTAACTGCCGCGCATCTCTTCCATCGCTGCCCGCACCGCCTTGACTATGTTCTGATAGCCGGTACAGCGGCAAAGGTTGGACGAGAGCACGTCCAACAATTCCTCGTCGCTGATATTGCGGTCGCGCTCGAGTACGCCCACCGCGAGCATCAGGAAGCCCGGCGTGCAAAAACCGCATTGTAGGCCGTGGTGGTCCATGAACGCCTGCTGCATCGGGTGCAGCTTGTCGCCATCGGCCAGACCTTCGACCGTGCGGATTTGCTTGCCCGCCGCCTGCACGGCGAACATAAGGCACGAGCGCACCGGCTCGCCGTCGAGAAGCACGGTACAGGCGCCGCAGACACCGTGCTCACAGCCGATATGGGTGCCGGTCTGCCCGCAGTCCTCGCGGATCGCATCGGCCAACGTGCGGCGCGGTTCGACGGCGACGGCGTGCGCGCGGCCATTGATGTGAAGCGTGATGGACGTCTTTCGGCTCATGCCGCCTCTTCCTTGGTACGGAGCGCCGCGCGGATGCGCTGCGGGGTCGCCGGCATCTCGTTGATCTGTACGCCGAAGGGCGAAAGCGCGTCGTTGATGGCGTTGATTACCGCCGCCGGCGCGCCGATGCCGCCGCCTTCGCCCAAGCCTTTGGCCCTGGTAATCGAGGTCGTGCTCGGTGTCTCCCGGTGGCGCAACTCGATGCCGGGGATCTCGCGCGATGTCGGTAACAGATAGTCGGCGAGCGTGGCGGCCAGTGGCACACCGTTTTCATCGTAGACCATCTCCTCGAGCAACGCATTGCCGATGCCTTGCGCCACGCCGCCATGCACCTGGCCGTCGGCGATCCTCGGATTTATGATGCGCCCGGCATCTTCGGCGACGAGATAACGCTCGACCGTGACCCGCCCTGTCTCGACGTCCACCTCGACAATTGCCGCGTGACAGGCATTGGAGAAAGTGCCTGGCGGGTCGTAGTGGCCGGTCTCCGTCAGGCCCGGCTCGATCTCGCCATTGAACCGGTGAGTCTGGGTGTAGACTTCGCGCGCCAATCGCGCGATCGGCATTGCGCGGTCCGTGCCGGCGATTTTCGCCTCGCCGCTCTCGAGCACGATGTCGTTGGGCGCGGCTTCGAGCATGACGCTGGCGATCTTGATCAGCTTAGAGCGGATTTTCCTGGCGGCAGTAAGCGTGGCGCCGCCCGAGATCACCAGCGAGCGGCTAGCAAATGTGCCCCAGCCATAGGGAGCCCGGTCGGTGTCGCCGTGAACGATTTTGACTACGTTCGGCGTGACGCCTAGCTCGTCGGCGACGATCTGCGCAAGCGTCGTGCGCAGGCCCTGGCCGTGCGGCGAGGAGCCGACCCGGGCCTCGACGAAACCGGAAGGGTCGACGGATACAATCGCAGTTTCCCAGCCGGGCGTGATCGCCATGCCGCGGGCCGCGAAGGCCGAGCTGCCGTAGCCGGTGCGCTCGGAGAATGCGGCAAAACCGATTCCGATATGACGGTCCTTTTCGCGCTCCTGCTTCTGCCGCGCTCGAAAAGCCGGCACATCGATTGCCTGTGCAGCCATCTCCAGCGTCTCTTTATAGCTCGCCTCGTCAAAGGTGAGACCGGCTGCCGAAGTGTAAGGGAACTTCTTGATCAGGTTGCGGCGGCGAATCTCGACTGGATCAACGCCAAACACAGTTGCCGCTTTATCCATCAACCGCTCGAGTGCAAAAGTGATGACTGGCCGCGATACGCCGCGATAGGGCGCCATAGTGCACGTGTTGGTGAGCACCCCACGCGCGCGGCATTGATAATGACGGAAGTCGTAAGGCCCGGGCAGTTCAGCCATCGCCATCAGAGGCTCAACGCCGCAAGTGGTGGGAAAGCAGGAATAGGCGCCGACATTGGCGACGATATCGGCATTAAGCGCGACGAGCTTTGCATCCTGGTCGAAGGCCCCTACAACAGTGATTGATTGGTCGCGGGCATGAAACGAGGCGATCAGATTCTCCCTCCGGTCCTCGGTCCAGGCAACCGAGCTTTTGAGTTTGCGTGCCAGCCACACCAGCAAGGCGTATTCAGATGCGAGGGACATCTTTTGCCCAAAGGCGCCGCCCACGTCGGGCGCGATAATGCGCAAGTCACTTTCCGGCACGCCGAGCACGTCGGCGATGGCAGTTCGAGTAAGATGCGGCATTTGCGTCGTGCAGGTGAGGGTGACGCGCCCTGTGGACGCGTCGTAAGACGCATGGCCTGCTCGCGCCTCTATAGGTGTTGCATTCTGTCGGCGCGAGCGCGCCTCGATGCTGACACGCATGTGCCCGTCGGCCCAAACCGAGTCGAAATGGGGCGTCTTGATTTGGCCATCGAGGATGACGTTGCCGGGAGCTTCCGTGTGGACCTGTGGGGCGCCCGGCGCCAGCGCCGCGGGAACATCGACCACCGGCTCCGTCTCATCGACCGACAATACGACCCGATCAGCGATGTCTTCCGCTTCTTCCTTGCTTGCCCCCACCACGGCGGCGACCGGTTCGCCCACAAAGCGGACAATCCCATCGGCGAGGATGGGCTGACCGACCGGCTTGTATGCGAACTTGTACAGGATCGGGAGGATCGGCTTGACACCCTGCAGGTCGGCGGCGGAAATGACGAGTGCCCCTTGTGGCATGTCGATTTTCACGATCCTTCCTGCCGCGACTGGACTCCGCACAAAGCGCACCCAATGTGCTGCCTGCAGATCGGCGGTGAATCGGCCTTGACCTGTGACCAGCGCTGGATCCTCCAACCGCCGAATAGCGCGGCCGACCCATGTCACTCCGGCGCCTTTGGCGTGCCCGCTCATCGCGACGCCATCTCCAGCGCACGGTGGACCACGGCGCGCACCAGGTCGCGGCGGTAGTCGGCCGTTGTCTGATGATCCTCGATGGCTTCCACCGCCTCAGCAGCCGCTTCAGCGGCGATACGGAAGATTTTGTCACAGGGCTGATGTCCACTGAGGGCGGACTCGGCTTGCGGGATACGGCGGGGGGCGGGCTCGGCGCCGCCGACGCCGACATGAACATCGGTCATAATTCCGTCCTGCAGCCGATAGGTGGAGAGCGCGGAGCTCATGGCGAAATCGCCGGCACGCCGGCTGAACTTGTTGAAGCCGAATCTGGTATCGTTCGGCGGCAGCGGCAGCCGTACCTCGACGAGCAGTTCGTCCTCGGCCAGTGCCGTGGTCATGATTCCCTGGAAATAGTCTTTCGCCGCGATCAGTCGTTCGCCTCGCGCGCTCTTCGCTATCATCGTTGCGTCAAGCGTCGCCGCCACCAGGCACCACTCGGAGGCGGGATCGGCATGCGCGAGCGAACCGCAGAACGTGCCGCGCACGCGGATGGGATAGTGCGCGATGTGACGCGCGACGTGCGCAAGCAGCGTACCGAGCGGGCGTTCGATCGACGACCTGTGGAAAGCCGCATGGCGTACGCAGGCGCCGATGCTCAGCATCTTTCCGTCGCAGGCAAGCCTGCCGAGCTCTTCGATTTCGTTGATGTCGACGAGATGGGCTGGCTTTGCCAGCCTGAACGCCATGATCGGCACCAGGCTTTGGCCGCCGGCCAGTATGCGGCCATCCAGCGGCGCCACCTCGCTGAGAAGCCTCACCGCGTCCGCTACCGTCCGCGGCACATGGTGAATGAAAGGCGCAGGCTTCATGCAGACCTTTAAGTCGACCGACGGTCACGATGACGTTTTTCCCATAAGGATAGACACCGCGTTCGAATTGTCAAACGCGCCGGACCCGACTTAAATGCAGCGTTCGAACAGCAATGGCGAATCCCCGATAGGATCGAGCAACAGGTGAGGAAAAGCGCGATGAAGATCGTCGATCTGTCGCACGTCATGAATGTGCATACACCCGGCTGGGTCGGCTATGCCGACAACAAGATGTACTACGCGCAAAACCTGCAGACCCAGATGATCGTCGCCCAGCGGATCGACACCGCTTTGCACGTCGGGACTCATTTCGACGGCGCCATGCACGCCACCGACAATCGAAACGGCGACATGGCGCATCTGCCGCTTGATTATCTGGTCAATCGCGGCGTGGTGGTCGACATATCTGGTCACATGCACGACTGGGCAGTGATCACCCCGCAGATGTTGGAATCGGCAGGCGCCGAGATCCGCGAAGGCGACATCCTCATCCTGCACACCGGTTGGCACAAGCATTACGAGGGGCAGTCGGAGCAGGATCTGGTGAAATATTTCTGCTATCATCCCGGCCCCAACCTCGAAACCTTGCATT
>JARRNI010000220.1:0-13477 GCA_037385125.1 Pseudolabrys sp. | reverse complement strand
CCCTCGCGGATGCGGTAGGCGCTGCGCGCATAGCGGCCGGGGCCGAAGGTGCGCTCGTGCAGGCGCTCGATCGCCTCGGCGTCTTCGGCCGTCTCCGGCAGGATGGTCAGGGCAAGCTCGGTCATTAAACTGAGCCGATTAGCACTTGCCACGATTCCGGTCCATCGCCGGTGGCGTTCTTTGCCCTATCGTCCTAAATGGGGACCGAAGGAGGATTTCGGCATGGGACTTCTGGTCGACGGCATCTGGCAGCAGGACGGCTCGCGCACCAAGGACGGCCATTTCATCCGGCCGGGCACCCAATTCCGCAACTGGGTGACGCCGGACGGTTCGCCGGGGCCGAGCGGCGAAGGCGGCTTCAAGGCGGAGAGCGGGCGCTACCATCTCTACGTCTCCCTCTCCTGCCCCTGGGCGCACCGCACCGTCATCTTCCGCAAGCTGAAAGGCCTGGAGAACGCAATCTCCATGTCGATCGTCTCGCCCGACATGCTGAAAGACGGCTGGACCTTCGACACCGCCACCGGCTCGACCGGCGACGACATCAACGGCAAGAGCAAGCTGTCCGAGATCTATCTGCTGGCGGCGCCGAAATATTCCGGCCGCGTCAGCGTGCCGGTGCTGTGGGACAAGCAACGCAAGACGATCGTGAGCAACGAGTCATCGGAAATCATCCGCATGCTCAATTCGGGGTTCGACGCCTTCACCAACAACCACACCGACTATTACCCGCAAGCCTTGCGCGGCGAGATCGACCGGGTCAACGAGCAGATCTACGCCAACGTCAACAACGGCGTCTACCGCGCCGGCTTCGCCACCTCGCAGGGCGCCTACGAAGAGGCGTTCCGCAATCTTTTCGACACGCTCGACGAGATAGAGCAGCGGCTCGCGCAGCAGCGCTATCTGGCCGGCGACCGGATCACCGAGGCGGACTGGCGCTTCTTCGTCACGCTGATCCGCTTCGACGCGGTCTATTACTCGCACTTCAAGTGCAACTGGCGGCACATCTTCGAATATCCCAACCTGTCGAACTATGTGCGCGACCTCTATCAGCAGCCGGGGGTGGCGGAGACGGTGAACCTGGCGCAGATCAAGCGGCACTATTACGGCAGCCAGCGGCAGGTGAATCCGACCGGCATCGTGCCGGTGGGCCCGCAGCTCGATTTCTCAGGCCCGCATGACCGGGGGCGGTTCGGGTAAATTTCGCAGTCTTGTAGGCTAGGCATCGCTGCGCGATGCCCAGCCCGGCAGGCTTGCGACTCATTGCTCGATGGCGGTGGGCACGGCACTATTTGCAAAAAAATTCAGCCCGGGATGGAGCGAAGCAACATTCGGGACCGCCCTACGCGGCTTTTGCTGCGCTCGAGCCGGGCTACGGTGCCGTTCGCAAAGCAATGGCCGCGCGCAGGGCCCGGCCATGACGCGTCGTTCGGATCACGGCGACGGCAGTCAGCCGCCCATGTCCTTCTTCTTTTGCAGATATTCTTCGCGGTTGATATCACCACGGGCATAGCGCTCCTCGAGAATGTCGAGGCCGCTGGAGCGCGGCGGCATCGCGTGGGGCCCGTGGTGCATGCCGGGCGAAACCAGCGAGCGCACCAGCCAGATGACCAGCGCCACCACCGCAATCAGGATGATCACCCAGATGATCATGCCGAAAATACCATAGCCGTAGCCGCCGTAACCGCCCCAGCCGCCCATCATTCCCCATCCCGGTCCGTAGCCGTAGCCCATGGTTCACTGCTCCGGTTGCATGTAGCCGTTGTGGCGATTGACGTCGATGCGCTGCACGAGTTGGTCGCCCTGCTTGGTGACGATGTCCGCCGTGATGGTGTCGGAATCCTTTTCCTTCACGTCGCCGACCTTCAGGTTCGGATTGCGGATCATGTGCTCAAAATAATTCTTCACCTGATCGGTGGTCAGGTTGAGGTTGCCCTGGTTGCCGTAACCCCAACCGGGCCCGTAGCCCATCATGCCGGGGCCCATGCCGTAACCGCCCATCATGCCCCAGCCGGGTCCGTAGCCGTAGCCGCGCATCATCCAGCCGGGACCGCGGCCCCAGCGGCCCATCATGCCGTAGCCGTAGCCGGGCCCCATCATGCCGTAGCCGTAGCCCGGACCCATCATGCCGGGACCGTAGCCGTAGGGCTGCGCCTGCGCCGGAACCGCCAAAGCAGCCGCCGCGAGCGCGGCCGCACCGATCATGCCATAGCCGAATTTTCGCATGGGAAGACTCCTAGAGTGTCTCTCGTTGAGTGTTGCTCGCCCCAAATGATCCTCTGCGCGGCCGATCGGGCGACCGACCGCGCGCATTCGCTGGTGGATGACGCCGGCTACTACTTCGGGCAGGCGCCGTAATAGCCGGTGTTGCTGCCGGTCTTGTGCCAGCACAGCTTCTGCCCGCGGTAGGCCTGGCCGCGGCCGTAACCGCCGCGATAGCCCTGACCGTACATATAGCGGCCATCATAGCCGTACATCATGCCGGGACCGTGACCATAGCCGTAGCCGCCATAGCCACCCATCATGCCGTAGCCCATGCCGCCGTAGCCGGGCCCGTAGCCGCCGCCATAGCCGCCCATCATCTGCGCCTGCGCCGGGACGCCGGCCGCAGCAAGGCCGAGAGCGAGTGCCGCTGCCAGGAAAAGATTTTTGCGCACGGTCAGAACTCCTTTGCGCATGGGAAGAACGCTTTCGGGCCGGATGGCCCGGGTGCTTCTGCTAGCTGAACGCAACGTCGGCCGTATTGATCCCGGTCAAGCGCCGCGCCGCAGGTCGGGCCGACCGATCACGTTCTAGTGAGCGGTCATGCCGCGCATCTCGCCCTTGGCCATCATCAGATGATGGCGCTGGTGATGGGCGCCCTGCGCCATGATGCCGATGAAACCGAGCGCCTTCAGCTTGACCAGCGGCTCGGCTTCGCTCGCCATGACGGTCAGCCTGACGCCGTCCGGCAGCTCTTCGGTGGCGGTCTTCCAGCCGAGCGAGCGCAGCACGGCGGCGTGCGCCGGCACCATGCGCTTGATCGCCGGCAGCGCCCGGCCTGCACCGGTGACGGTAAATTCGATACCGCCGTCGATCATGCGGGCCTGTGCAGCGGCATGCATGGTCACCTCGTCCATGTCGATCAGGTGCTCGCGCAGCGCGGCGATGTCGACCTTCGACCAGTCGGTGGAAGGATCGGCCTCCAGGATGCGCACGATCTCCTGGATGGTGCCGAAGGCTTCCTGGCCCGGCATGGTCGGCATCGCCGTGGCGCCGGGCTGCGCGACGTTCATGGCGGCGTGCGGGGCGAAGCCGCCGGGCATGCCCTCATGCATGCCCATGCCATGCATACCCATGTTGTGCATGCCCATTTGATTCATTTGGCTCATGGGGCCCATCGGGGCTGCTTGCATCTCCTGCGACGGCCCGTGACCATAGGGCTGCATCGGGCCGGCGCCCGGCGTAAGCTGGGCGCCGAAGGCGGTGCCGGCGGCGAGCAGCGCGGCGCCGGCAAGCGCGGTCTTCCAGGGAAATCTCGGCATCGGTTTGTCTTTCTTTTTGCGCCCCCGATGCCGTCTTAGCGCGGGCGGCAAATGCCCCATATGACCGGGATCATAATTATAACCTTGACAAAGCAGCAGCAAGATATAGCCAAAAGTGGGGGAAGAAATCGGCCGCTATCTGGGCAATCTGATCCAGGCCTCGTGGTACATTTGGAGAAATTGATTGCGAGGGACCGATTTGATGTTTTCCAGGCGGTGGACTGGAAGGCTGTTGGTGAACATTTCGCGCCAATGATCCGTCGAGAGATCGGGCCTATTGACGTGCAGCCACATATTAAAGGCTGATTCTGTTTCGTTCAGCCGTTCTCCAGCCAATTCGATTCCAGCGATAGAAAACAGCAAAAATAGTTCCGTGATCTTTGGCATGAATTCAATTGTGGCGTCCGTATCGTTTTTTGCGTGCTTAAAGAAATTTGCTGGGGACTTCAAAAATGCGTTTATTTTGCCCCTGTATTCGTCCTTTGGGAGAATGGAATCAAAAATCAATTTCTGACGCTCAGGATTCCTTTTTTTGCTTACAACATGGATGATTTCATAGGCGGCACAGGCTAGTGCGTGGATTGACACGGGATCGCCATCGTTAAACCAAAGGGTGATTGCCGTCCTGAGCTGTCGCCTGGCAGCATCAAGTTTTTCAATCCTGATTGACGGATATGGTTCGGTCATTGATGGCACCTGGAAAAGAGAAAAGGGACAAGGTAGAATTCGGGCCTAATGCATGGGCCCGCTTTGAGCGCGCCTTGATGTAGTGGCGAAAAGCCCGCCGCAGCCGAAAAAGAAACAGACTGCTAAGAGAAAGACGACGGCTCCTAAGAGCCGCCGCCTCCCTGTCAAATCAGGGTCGTAAGCAGAACCGCTATCGCAAGGATAACCGCCGCTGCATCGATCTTGATATTGACCACGATCCGAAGGTTGGACCGCATGGGTTTGCCCTCCGGGTCGCGGCGCGCCGCAGACCCAAAGAGGTTGCGGTGTTGGCCTCCGTCGAACGAATAAGCCGTCGTTCACGGATGCATCGGCCCACCATTGCCGCTCTAGAAACGGCGCCGGAGGCCCTGCGTGGCTTCCCGTTGGGTTCCTCGCTGCTGTCCGCCCGCGTGTCCCATTTCTGGGGGCGGGAGATAGCTATCGAAGCAACGGGCGCAGGCGGCGCGGCTGGGGGCGAGATAGCGAGGGGCCACCTCGCGTCTCGGTTACCCTCGCGCCGTACAGCGATGGTGGGCCGAATCAGCGCCCAGTGTCGAGTCCCTAGTCCACAGGCTTTCGAGACTGCCAATAGCGGACAAATTTTGGCTTTGGTTTCTTGGGCTTAAAGCGCTTTTTGCGCCAGCGAATAAAGCGTTTTGCGGCGTGCTTGAAATTAGGCTTGGTAAGGCCGCCGATAGGCCAGACGCTTGCCTTTGATGCCAGTCGCCAGAATTTCGGCACGCATCAGATCGTTCGTGCCTAGCTTGGCGCGGTTGTTGTAGCGGAAATCAAATTCCGCGAGATAGAGATGCAGGTGCTTTTCGCTGCAATGCTGATAAGTGCCGCGCATACCGCGCTTGAAAACTGAGGAATAGTTCTCAACGGTATTAGTGGTCACGTCTCCGCGAACATATTCATCGGCGCTATGGAGGACCGTTTCATGGGCCGTGAAATTCTCGCCAACGCGGCTGTATAAGCGGCTTTCGTCGGTGTGCAGACGGCTTTCGTGGTGAATATTCTCATTCACGATCTTCGCCACGCTTGCAGCATCGGCCACCGGCACATGGAAAGAGCGAACGGAACCGCCGCGCTCTACCAGCGCCACGATTGGGCGTTTATTTGAGGGACCGCTCTTGCCGCTAGACTTGAATGGCTTGCCCTGTGTGATCGTGGTGCGGCGCTGAGAGGCTTCAATCTGGCCGTAATAGGTCTCGTCGGCTTCTACCACTTTGCCCACGCCAGCGAGCGGCTCTAGGCCACCAGAACGCATGGCTCCACGCAAGCGATGCATCATGAACCACGTTGATTTGTAGCTGATGCCTAACATGCGGTGGACCTGATGGGCCGAAACGCCCTTCTTGCTGGCCGTCATTAAGAATAGCGCAGCAAGCCACTTGGTAAGCGGGATTTTGGAGCGCTCGAAAACGGTGGCGACCATGACCGTAAATTGCTCGCGGCACTCCGCGCACTGATAGAGGCCAGGACGATGAGCTTTGCCTTAATTGTGACCGGGATCATATAGCGCGCCGGCGCGTGAGCACGATCTTGCCGCGCGTGCGCCTGATCTCGCCGGCGCGCTCGAGCGCGGCGAGCGTGCGGTAGAGCGCCTCGTGGGTGAGGCCGAGCTCGGCGGCGAGCTCCTTGAGCGTGCCGCTCAACGCCACGGTACGGCCGTCATCGCCCACATTGAGGCGGAGGAAGTGGCGCAGCCGCTCGCGCGCGGAACGGATGTCGCGCTGCGCCAGGCGCGTGCGCAGGCTCATGACCTGGCGGGCAAGTGTGGCACTGAAGTCCTGCGCCGCCTTCGGGTCCTTGGCGAAGGCGGTGAGCACCGCCTGCTTGGGATAGACGCGCACCACGGCATCGGTGCCGGCGACGGCATTGCAGTGGTAAGTGGGCGAGAACAGCGAGGCCTCGGCACTGGTCTCGCCGGGCCCGGCGATATAAAGCACGGTCTCGCGGCCGGAACGGTCCGCTTGCCGCCGTGCGCGCAGCGGTGGGCAACCAATCCTTAACAGGCATCAGGGATCAGGTGTCAGGTACTGGTGATCAGGGGCAAAACAAAGCATAGCTGATTTCTGATTCCTGATCATCGATTTCTGATTCCTGAGTCCTGATTCCTGACCCCTGATTCCCGACTCCTGATTCCTGATGCAGGCTCACCAAAGCTCGCTGATCGCCGCGCCCTCGAATACCTCGGCGATGCGGGCGCGGGTGGCGCGGCCGGTGTCCTCGGGCAGAGCATCGCGCGCGAAGAAGCCGTGCTCGACGATCTCGCGGTTGGGTTCGGGCGGACGCTCCTGGATGAAGTCGCGCACGATGAACAGCGCCACGTGGTCGCGGCGCGACACCCGCTTGTTGAAGTAGAGGCCGTGCAGCTGCGGCGCGCCGGTAAGGCGGATATTGCCCTCCTCCACCAGCTCGCGCGCCACCGCCTCGCCGACGGTCTCGCCGGTCTCCACGCCTCCGCCCGGCAGGTGCCAGCCGGGCACGTAGGAATGCCGGACCAGGAAGATGCGGCCCTGCCCGTCGATCACCATGCCGCAGGCGCCGAGCGTGGCCGGGCGCGAGAAGCGCCAGTAGAAATGCAGCGTGCGCCGGATCAGCGGCGTGAGCGCCCGGTGCAGGCGGTAGGTCAGCTTTCGTGCGGGCACCTGTTCCACGGCGGCGTTCTTTCTGACATCCTTCCGGTAACCAACGGGTTATCCAAAGACCACGCAAACGCCCCCGAAACGGGGCTTTTCACGGCGCGGCGGCCCTAATATATGGATCGGCCGGCCGGCCCGCGACCGAAAGGATTGTGCGTGAAGAACTTTTCCGATCTGACCGAGCAGGAAGTGCTGGCGCTCGCCATCACCAACGAGGAAGAGGACAGCCGCATATACCGCGGGTTCGCGGAGGGGTTGCGCGAGCAGTTTCCCGCCTCGGCCAAGGTTTTCGACGAGATGGCGGAGGAGGAAGTGCAGCATCGTACCATGCTCTACGACCTCTATCGCGAGAAATTCGGCGAATACCTGCCGCTGATCCGCCGCCAGGACGTGAAGGGCTTTCTACACCCCAAGCAGCCGCTCTGGCTGACTCGCCCGCTCGGGCTGGAGGAGGTGCGCAAGTTCGCCGAGAACATGGAATACGAGGCCGAGCGCTATTACCGCAAGGCGGCGGAAAACGCGCGCGACGCCTCCGTTCGCCAGCTGCTGGTGGAACTGGCGGAGGCGGAGGCCGGCCACGAAAGCCTGGCGCACAAGCTGTCGAAGGAGATTCTGACGACCGGCGCGCGCGAGATGGAGGCCGAAACCGCGCGGCGCATGTTCGTCCTGCAATATGTGCAACCGGGGCTGGCCGGGCTGATGGACGGCTCGGTGTCGACGCTGGCACCGCTGTTCGCGGCGGCCTTCGCCACCCACAACACCTGGGCGACCTTCCTGGTCGGTCTGGCGGCCTCGATAGGCGCCGGCATTTCCATGGGCTTCGCCGAAGCGCTGTCGGACGACGGCTCGCTCACCGGACGCGGCTCGCCCATCATCCGCGGCGTCGTCACCGGCGGCATGACCACCGTCGGGGGCTTAGGGCACACGCTGCCGTATCTGATCCCGCATTTCTGGACGGCGACCATCATCTCAATCGCGGTGGTGGTGGTCGAGCTGTGGGCCATTTCGTGGATCCGCACCCGCTACATGGACACGCCGTTCCTGCAGGCGGCGTTCCAGGTGGTGGTGGGCGGCGTGCTGGTGTTCCTGGCGGGAATATTCATCGGGAGCGCGTGACGTTCGGAGCGCGCCACGGACACGCGTCGCCTCTCCCATAGGGAGAGGTCGGCGCGCGCAGCGCGCCGGGTGAGGGGTCATAGTCTAATGAGAATCGTGGAGCCCCCTCACCCCAGCCCTCTCCCCAAAGGGGAGAGGGAGCCCGCCGTGCCCGCGACAACCGCATGACCTTCACCCTCGCCCATCTGTCCGATCCGCATCTGGCGCCGCTGCCCGAACCGCGATGGCACGAACTGCTCAACAAGCGCATCACCGGCTACATGAACTGGCGGCGCAAGCGGCGCTTCATTCACGCGCGCTCCGTGCTCGACAAGCTCGTCGTCGACCTGAACGCGCAAAGCCCCGACCACATCGCCTGCACCGGCGATCTCGCCAACATCGCGCTGCCGGAGGAATTCACGCGCGGGCACGCCTGGCTGGAGACGTTGGGACCGCCCAGCGCGGTCAGCCTGGTGCCCGGCAATCACGATGCCTATGTGCGCGGCGGCCTGGAGCGGGCCGCGCACGAGTGGGGCGCCTATATGCGTGGCGACGATGGGCGAAACGGCTTTCCCTATGTACGGCGGCGCGGGCCGCTGGCGCTGGTCGGGCTTTCCACCGCGCTGCCAACGCCATGGGGCATGGCCACCGGCCGGCTGGGCGCGGCGCAGATGGTGGCACTCGACGAACTGCTGAAGGCGCTCGCGCAAGAGCGCCTGTTCCGCGTAGTGCTGATCCACCATCCGCCGGTGAGCCGGGCGAAATGGTACAAGCTGCTGCGCGACGCCGGCGCGCTCATCGGCGCGATCGCCGATCTGGGCGCCGACCTCTTGCTGCATGGCCACAATCATCTCGCCATGCTCAACTGGCTGGACGGGCCGCAGGGCGCGCGCGTTCCGGCGGTGGGCGTGCCGTCGGCTTCCGCCGCGCCGGGCACGGCGAGACATGCGGCGGCGTATAACCTCTACCGTATCGACGGCACCCGGGGCGCTTGGCAGTGCGAGATGATTTCGCGCGGAATCAATGAAAGCGGCGCGGTGAGGGAGTTGAAACGGGTGATGCTCGTTAGCTAAAGCGCGCGACATAAGCTCCGCGGTCATTGCCCGCACAAGCGGGCAATCCAGTAACCACCGCGTTCATTGTGAATACTGGGTCCCCGCTTCCGCGGGGATGACAGCAGAATTTGTTGCGGCGGAATTATCTACGGATGCGGCCGATAGATCAGCGCCAGCACGATGAGCACGGCGATGCCGGCGACCACGCCGACGATGAAGCTGCGCAAGTTAGCCCAGCGGCGGTGGCGGCGCTCCTGCTGCAGGATCTTCTGCGCCGATGCCTGGCCCATGGCGACGTCGTCGGCGAGCGCGCGCTCCCGCTCAATCAGCCGCCGCGCCACATAGCGCGTGACCGCCTGTACCATCTCCGGCACTTCGTAGGTCTCCGCCAGGACGGCACGGCCGTAGCGGGTGTCCTGCACGAAGCGGTATTGCCGCTTGTCGCGGCCCATCTCGATGTGCGCGATCACGTCGATCCACAGCCGCGGCACGTCGCCGTGGCTGATGCCGCGGTCGAACAGCTCGACCGTCTGCGGAATGTCGGCGAACACGGGCGCGAGCGCCTCGTTGAGCAGGTCGAGGCGGGCCACCTCGGCGTCGCGCAGGTCGACCACCACGGTCGAGCGTTCGGCCGCCTCGATGCGCGCCTCGCGCATGGCTTCCTTCAGCGCATTGGGCGCTTCCGGCTTTTCGGCCTCAACTCTCTTGCGGCGCCCGAACATGGCCGCAATCTAGCAATCGCCCGGGCCCCGGCAAAGCGCAAAATTTTAGCCTTTTCAACGCATTCGATGGTTAATCAAGTCTGAATTAAGGCTGCGGGCGGCGACTCGGACGCAAGCACCCGATGCGTCAGACACAACGGCCGCCGTCCACCTCCATGACGTTGCCGGTGAGGAATTTGGCCTCGTCGGAGGCGAGGAAGAGCGCCGCGTCGGCGATGTCCTGCGCGGTGGCCAGCCGGCCGAGCGGCACGGTGGCGATGAACTTCTCGCGCATGCCGGGCGCCCGCCCGAGGAAGGTCGGCAGCAGCGGCGTGTCGGTCGCCACCGGCGCCAGCGCGACGACACGAATTTTGTCGGGCGCGAGCTCGACGGCCAGCGTCTTGGTGAGAATGTGCACGGCGCCCTTGGTGGAATTGTAGGCCGACAGGCCCGGACGCGGGCGCAGGCCGGCGGTCGAGCCGATATTGATAATGACGCCGCCCTTGCCGCGCATGACCGGCACCGCGGCTTGGCTGAACATGAACACGCCCTTCACGTTGACGGCGAAGACGCGGTCGAATTCGGCCTCGTCGATGTCGAGCAGGGGCTTGTTGACATGGGCGACGCCGGCATTGTTGACCAGCACGTCGAGTCCGCCGAACGCCTTGGCGGTTTCGGCGACGGCGGCGTCGATGTCGCTGCGCCGGGTGACGTCGCAGCGCACCGCAATGGCCGCTTCGCCGATCTTGCCGGCGACCTTATTGGCGGCATCGCCGTCGACATCGATGACGGCGACGCGCGCGCCCTCGCGCGCATAGGTGTCGGCGATGGCCTCGCCCATGCCGGAGCCGCCGCCGGTGACCAACGCAACACGATTCTGCAGACGCATGACCAATCCTTTCTATGTGCGCGGCACGACGCCGTAAGGCCGCGCCCAGCCTAGACCCTCCTCGGTGCGCCCGCGCGGGCGGTATTCGGCGCCGATCCAGCCTTGATAGCCGAGCCGGTCGACCACCCCGAACACGTAAGCGAAATCGAGCTCGCCGTCGTCCGGCTCGTGGCGGCCCGGCACCGAGCCGCATTGCAGGTGGCCGATGACCGGCAGGTACTTCGCCAGCCGATGCGTGACGTCACCGCCGACGATCTGCACGTGATAGAAGTCGAACTGCATCCAGACGTTCGGCTTACCGACCTCGGCGATGATATCGGCGGCGTGCTCGACGTGGTTGAGGAAATAGTCGGGCCGGTCGCGCGGATTGATCGGCTCGATCAGCAGCTTGATGTTCTTTTCGGCGGCGCGGTCGGCGGCCCGCCTGAGATTGCCGACGAACACGCGGTCGGCCTCGGAGCGCCGCGCGGGCGGCACCATGCCGGCGAGACAATGCACGGCGCTGCCGCCGATCGCCGCGGCATAGTCGAGCGCTTGGCCGAAGGCCGCCTCCCATTCACGCTCGCGGCCGGGTACGGCGGCGAGGCCGAACTCGCCCTTGTCGGTCCCGAGTGGCGTGTTGACCCCGAGGATGGTGAGCTTGTTGCGCGCGATCGCCGCCTTCACCTGCGCCGCCGGCACGTCATAAGGAAACTGCAGCTCGATGGCCTTGAAGCCGGCGGCAGCCGCGGCGCCGATGCGCTCCAGCAGCGGGCGTTCGGTGAACAGATAGCCGAGATTGGCGGCGAAGCGCGGCATTCAGTTTCCCCCGACCAGGCTGCTCACACTGAGGAGCGTGGTTGCTTGCGTCGGCTCTTATTCCATGTTCATTAGCGCACGTCATCGCGCAACGCCAATCCGCCGCTCATGTCCGCCAATTCCGCCTTCCACATTGCCGTTCTGCCGGGCGACGGCATCGGGCCCGAAGTGATGGCGCCGACGCTCGAAATCCTCAAGCGCGTGGCGAAGACGACGCCCGGCCTCGGCTTCCGCTTCACCGAGGGCGCCGCCGGCGCCGGGCATTACAGGGAAACCGGCGAGTCGATGCCGGAGTCGACGATCAAGCTTGCTGAAACGGCGGACGCCATCCTGCTCGGCGCCTGCGGGCTGCCCGACGTGCGCTACCCCGACGACACCGAGATCATGCCGCAGGTGGAGCTGCGCTTCATCTTCGACCTCTATGCCGGCGTGCGGCCGGCGCGGCTCATTCCTAACGTGCCGAGCCCGATCGTCGGCGCGCATGAGCATGGCATCGATTTCGTGCTCATCCGCGAGTCGACGGAAGGCCTGTTCGCCTCCATGGGCAAGGGCGTGGTCACAAAAGACGCCGCGCGCGAGACGCTGGTGATCACGCGCGGCACTTCGGAGCGTCTGTTCGACTTCTCGCTGCGGCTGGCTGAGAGGCGCAAAGCACGCGGACGTCCGGGACTGTGCACTTGCGTCGACAAGGCCAATGCGTTCAAGGCGTATGCCTTCTTCCGGCAGATTTTCGACGAGCGCGCGAAGAATTTTCCCGGCGTCAAGACCGATCACATCTATGTCGATGCCTGCGCCGCCGCCATGGTGCGGCGGCCATGGGACTTCGACGTGATGGTGATGGAGAACATATTCGGCGACATCCTATCCGACCTGGCCGCCGGTTTAGTCGGTGGTCTGGGGCTAGCGCCTTCCGCCGACATCGGCGACACCCATGCGGTGTTCCAGCCCTGCCACGGCACCGCGCCCGACATCATGGGGCAAGGCAAGGCCAACCCGACCGCCATGATCCTGTCGACCGCCATGATGCTGGACTGGCTGGCCGACAAGCACGGCCACCCGCCGGCTGCGCAAGCCGCGCAACGCATCGAGCGCGCGGTGGAGAAAGCCTACGCCGGCGGGCTGAAGCCGATGGAATTCGGCGGCCAGGACGGAACCGCGGCCATTGCGGGGGCAGTGTCGAAGGGGCTGGGCTGAGCCCGATTCGTCATATTGAGGGGGCCGCTTAGCGGCGCTCGAAGGACGATGGCGGGCGAGACCAGCGAGAAAACAAACAAGGGGAAAACGCATGCTGTTTGCCGTATTCGTACTCGACAAACCCGGTAGCGCCGACACGCGCAAGTCGGTGCATGCCGACCACATTGCGCATCTGAAGAAGGCGGCCGATTACGGCCTCACGCTCACCGTCGGCGGGCCCCTAGTCGATGACGGCGGCGCGGCCTCGCTCGGCAGCCTGATGCTGTTCGAGGCGCCGGATCGCGCGCGGGGCGGTGTCAAAGGCGCTCGATTTGCGCTAGCATGCCCCCATGCACGAGCCTCTGCCGTCATCGGCGCGCAACGCGCTCGCAGGGAAGGACGCGGAGGAGCCGCCGCGCTCGCGCGCGCTCGACCTGCTGCGGCTAGTGGTATCATCGGGTGGGCCGGGGCGCTGCGAATTCGCCCTCAACAATGCCTGCAACGCCAATTGCGGCTTCTGCAACTTCGCGCGCGACACGCTGCCGAAGCAGCGCTGGGAATATGCCGAACGGCAGGGCGCCTTCGACGCCATCGACATTCTCTACCGCCAGGGCATCCGCTACCTGATCATCACTGGGGGCGAGCCGACGTTGCATCCCGATCTCACCGACATCATCGCGCATGCGTCCGCCAAGGGCATGAAGGTGATGATGGTGAGCAACGGCGGCCTGTTCAAACCGCGACGCATCCGGGAATATGCCGAGGCCGGCCTGTCGAGCCTGGTGATCTCGATCGACGCGGCCACGGCGCAAGCGCACGAGGACAACCGCGGCCTGCCCGGCGTGTGCGACAAGATCCGCGAGGCCAACAAGGAACTGACCTCGCTCGG
>JARRNI010000219.1:0-8450 GCA_037385125.1 Pseudolabrys sp. | reverse complement strand
GGTTTCCTGCAGGCGCTGTTCGAGTACCAGAGCATGATCTGCCGGCTCACCGGCATGGAGGTGAGCAACGCCAGCCACTACGACGGCGCGACGGCGCTGGCCGAAGCGGTGCTGCTCGCGCTCAACGTCGCCGCCGGCAAGCGCCACAAGATCGTGCTGTCGCCGGCGGTGCACCCGCAGTACCGCGCCGTGGTCAAGAGCTATCTGCGCGGCACGCACGCCGCCACCGTCGCCGGAGACGAGGACGGTTCGGCCGATTTCGACCGGCTCAAGACCATGCTCGACCAGGACACCGCTGCGCTGGTGATCCAGAACCCCAATTTCTTCGGCCAGTTTGAAACGGTCGAAGGCCTCGCCGAGGCGGTGCACCGCGCCGGCGCCCTGCTCATCGTGGTGACCGATCCGATCGCGCTCGGCCTGTTCCAGCCGCCGGACGCCTATGGTGCCGACGTGGTGGTGGCCGACGGTCAATCGCTCGGCATCGCGCCTTCGTTTGGCGGGCCGCATCTCGGCATCTTTGCGGCGCGGATGGCGCAGGTGCGCCGGCTGTCCGGCCATCTGGTCGGCGAAACGGTCGATGCCGACGGCCGGCGCGGCTACGTGCTCACCCTGGCGACGCGCGAGCAGCACATCCGCCGCGCCAAGGCGACGAGCAACATCTGCACCAATTCCGCCCTCTGCGCGCTGGCCGCCGCGGCTTATCTTGCGACCATGGGCAAGCGCGGCCTCAAACAGGTCGCTGAATTGTGCTTTCACAAGAGCCATTATGCGGCGGCCGAGGTCGGCAAGCTCAAGGGCTTCGCGGTCAACCCGCAGGCGCCGGACCAACCGTTCTTCAAGGAGTTCGTGGTGCGGCTGCCCGCTCCCGCGGCGCAAGTCAACGCGCATTTGCGCAAGGAACACGGCATCATCGGCGGTTACGATCTCGGCCGCGACGACCCGCGCCTGCGGGACCACATGCTCGTGGCGGTCACCGAGGTGAACACGCGCGCCAGCATCGACCGGCTGGTGGCGGCGTTGGGCGAGGTGGCGAAATGATCGGCGACAAGGTCACCACGTTGTACGAATTGAGCGTGCCGGAGCGGCACGGCGTCGAGCTGCCCGCGCCCGACGTGCCCGAGGCTCCCCTGCCCGCGGACACGCTGCGTGCCGATTGCGACCTGCCCGAACTGTCGCAGCTCGAAGTGGCGCGGCACTATCTCGCGCTGTCGCAGCGCAACTTCGGCGTCGACACCGGCTTCTATCCGCTCGGCTCCTGCACTATGAAGTTCAATCCGAAGATTAACGAACAGGTGGCACGGCTTGGCGGCTTTGCCGATGCCCATCCGCTGCAGCAGCCGGAGACCGTGCAGGGCAACTTCGCCCTGATGTACGAGCTGCAGCAAATGCTCGCCGAGATCGGCGGCTTCGCCGCCGTGTCGCTGCAGCCGGCGGCCGGCGCCCATGGCGAGTTCACCGGCCTCCTGATGATGCGCGCCTATCACCGCGCCCGCGGCGAGGCCAAGCGCACGCGCATCCTCATCCCCGACTCGGCCCACGGCACCAACCCGGCCTCGACCACGATGGCGGGCTTCACTGCGGTCGAGCTGCCGTCCGACGCGCGCGGCAATATCGACCTGGAAGCCGTGCGCGCCGCCTGCGACGACAGCCTCGCAGGCATCATGATCACCAATCCCAACACGCTCGGCCTGTTCGAGGAGCACATCGGCGAGGTGGTGCGGCTGGTCAAGGATTGCGGCGGCCTCGTCTATGGCGACGGCGCCAACATGAACGCGCTCGCCGGCATTGCGCGCCCCGGCGATCTCGGCTTCGACGTGATGCATTTCAACCTGCACAAGACCTTCTCGACGCCGCACGGCGGCGGCGGGCCGGGCTCGGGGCCGGTCGGAGTATCGGCGCGGCTCGCGGATTTCCTGCCGGGGCCCGTGGTCGCGCTCGTCCGCGATGGCGAGGGCGCGCGTTACGATCTCGCCATGCCGGCGCAGTCGATCGGCCGGGTCTCGACCTATTTCGGCAATTTCGGCATGTTCGTGCGCGCCTATGCCTATATCCGCCAGCACGGCGCGGCGGGGCTTCAGGAGAATTCCGAGCACGCGGTGCTCAACGCCAATTACCTGCGCGTCAAATTGCACGACGCCTTCACGGTGCCGTACGACCGTATCAACATGCACGAATTCGTCTGCCGTGGCGCCATCGAGGGCACCGGCGTGCGCGCGCTCGACGTAAGCAAGCGGCTGCTCGACTACGGTTTTCACCCGCCGACCAACTATTTTCCGCTGATCGTGTCGGAAGCGCTGATGATCGAGCCGACCGAGACCGAGGCCAAGCCGACTTTGGATGCCTTCGCCGCCGCGATGCAATCGATCGCCAAGGAAGCGCGGGAGGATCCCGCTCTGGTCAAGGGGGCGCCGCACCAGACGCCGCTGAGACGGCTGGACGAGGTCAAGGCCGCGCGCGAGCTCGTGCTGTCGGATCGGACAAAGACCGCGTCCTCAGCATAGGCGAACACCATGGCCGAAGCCGAAACCACAGCCGGACTCATGCACACGCCGCTCCAAGCACTCCACCTGCGGCTCGGTGCCCGCATGGTGCCGTTCGCCGGCTACGACATGCCGGTGCAGTACCCCACCGGCATCATCAAGGAGCACCTGCACACCCGCGCCGACGCCGGCCTGTTCGATGTCTCCCATATGGGCCAGATTGCGCTGCACCCGCGCTCCGGCCGCGTCGAGGACGCAGGCCGCGCGCTGGAGACGCTGGTGCCCGGCGACATGATGGGCCTCGCCGCTGGCCGGCAGCGCTATACCCTGTTCACCAATGCCGCGGGCGGCATCCTCGACGACCTGATGGTGTCGAATCGCGGCGACCACCTGATGCTGGTAGTCAATGCGGCGCGCAAGGCGGCAGACGAATCCCACCTGCGCGCACATCTGTCGGGCGCGTGCGACATCGAGCCTTTGTCGAACCGCGCCCTCATCGCGCTGCAAGGGCCCAAAGCCGAGGCGGTACTCGCAGCCGTGGCACCCGAGGTGCGCGCCATGGCGTTCATGGACGTGCGCACGCTCGCGCTATCCGGCGCCGACTGCTTCGTATCGCGCTCGGGCTACACCGGCGAGGATGGCTTCGAGATCAGCGTACCGGCGGACGCTGCCGAGGCCTTGTGCGAGACGCTGTTGCGGAATCCGGCGGTGGCGCCGATCGGGCTCGGCGCCCGCGACAGCTTGCGGCTGGAAGCTGGCCTCTGCCTTTACGGCGCCGACCTCGACGAGACCACAACGCCGGTCGAGGCGGCGCTGGCCTGGAGCATCCCCAAGGTGCGCCGGGCCGGCGGCGAACGCGTCGGCGGCTTTCCCGGGACCGACACGATTCTGGAGCAACTCGCGAACGGCGCCGCCCGCCGGCGCGTCGGCCTCAGGCCGGAGGGCCGCGCGCCGGTTCGCCACGGCGCGGCACTTTTCGCCGGCGAGGCCGACAGCGAGCCGGCCGGCATCGTCACTTCGGGCGGATTCGGTCCGAGCCTCAACGCGCCGGTCGCCATGGGCTATGTTGCACGCGATGCCGGCACGCCGGACAGCCGGCTGTTCGCCGAGGTGCGCGGCAAGCGGCTCCCCGTCACGGTTGCGAAGCTGCCGTTCGTGCCGCACCGCTACAAACGGATGCTTTAAAGGGATAGCAGACGCATGCTGAAATACACCAAGGACCACGAATGGATCCGCCTGGACGGCGACGTCGCCACCGTCGGCATTACGCCCTTTGCGCAGGAAAAATTGGGCGACCTCGTGTTCGTCGAACTGCCGGGCGCCGGCAGCAAATTCGACAAGGGCGCAGTCGCCGCCACGGTGGAATCGGTGAAAGCAGCGTCGGATGTCTATGCGCCGGTCGCAGGCGAGGTCGTGGAGGCGAACGACAGACTCGAGAGCGAGCCGGGCCTGGTCAATGCCGAGCCGACCGGCAACGGCTGGCTGTTCAAGATAAAGGTGGCCGACGCCGGCGACCTCGACACGCTGCTGGATGAAAAGGCCTACCAGGCCCTCACCACCGAGCAGGAGGGCCACTGAGCCGCACCGCCGGCGTCATGCCGCCCGGCAGCGGCGCATCTTAAAAGACTTATCCGTTCTCGTGGCGCCTTACGCGACCAAGCGCGATGGCCGCGCGATTTCCGGCTCGCGCTCACCGGGGATGAACGCTTCCGTCTCGAACTTGTTGCCGCAGTTCGGGCAGGACCAGAGATTGAGAATGATCCCTTCCTCGCAAAAATATTCTGTGTAGTCCGGAGCGATCAGCGACTCACCGCATTGGTCGCAGCGCATACGGTGGGCGGCACCGCGCAGAGATGATACCTTCGTCACGGCGACCTCCTTGGCTCCAATGTATTTTTTGCCGAATTGGATCAGACCAGATTCCGAACCGGTCTCGTTCACCGTTAGTACTTTCTAGCAATTGTGGAACTTTGAGCCGTTGACCTAGATCAATCAGAATGCCTGACCGATTCCGCACTATCGCGTTGCCGCGTAAAGGTTTTTGATCAGGGGCTGTCCTGGCAATAAGCCGGAGCCATCTTGGCGGCGGCCACGCGCTGGCCGCGCGTTCAAGGCTTGGGCGGATGCCCAAACGCCTCGGCCACCGTGACGCTGGCCCCCAGCAAGAAATAGCCGTGCCGGTCGATCGCCTTCTTCGCTTCGGCGGAAAACTTGAAGTGGCTCTCGTTAACCGATCCGAAATCGGACCAGAGGCCGTTCGGCGAAAGCGGCGGCAGCGCGGTGGGATTGGCCGCGTCCATGACGCCGAAGATCGACCCCGCCTTTGCGCTGTCGTCGCCGCTCGTCCACACCATGATTGCAAACTGCATCGCTCTACCCTCCGCGTTCCGCCGCCGCCAATTCCGCCGACTCGAGCACCAGCACCGGCACCCGCCGCTCGGCCGCGATCAGCGACGCGGCTCGGCCGTCCGAGGCGCCGCGCGCTGTGACCACCAGCCGCTCCTGCAGTGGCCGGCCGGAATGGCGCGCATCGGCAAGAGCGCGCATCTTTTCTTCGTCGGTTGCCGTCTTGCCCACCTGGACCACGACCAGATCTTCGCCGGCTGCGCGCACGAGATTTGCCGCCACCGCGATGCTGGCATCGTCCGGCGCCGTCGCCAGCGCCACGATAGGGCCGCTGACTTGCGCGACCTGACCCGGCACTACCAGCACCGCTGCCGCCGAGCGGAAGGCGGCCTGGATCAGCCAGGTAAACTGCTGGGTGACGCGCTCGGCTGCGCTCGCCGGCTCGCCGATCACGACGATATCGCTCGTTTGCAGGAGCGTCGCGAAGGCGGCCGCCGCCGGTTCGCGCGCGATCTCGAAACGGCAATGCACCTGCAGTCGGCCGGCCGTTTCGGCGAACATTCTCTCCGCGCTGCGGGAGGCAAACTCTAGCGTGCGCGACATATCGCCGAGATCGAGCGGGTGCCAGCCGCCGCCGAGCGGGCGAAGTTCGCGGGCGAACGGCATCCCGGCGAGATTTTGCAGGCTGGTGTCCTCGAGGAACATGCCGAGCAACTCGATATTCAGGAGCCGCGCCAAGTCGGCGGCCAGCCGCATCGCAAGATCGCGCTCGCGCGGCTGCTGCAGGCCGAGCACGATGCGCTTGAACCTTTGGGGCCCGCTCGGCATGGCTATTCGCGCCGTCGTGTTTCGCCGGCGCCCTGATAGCCGAAACTGCGCCGGATATCGGCAAAGGCGCGCAAGCGGTCTTCGATGCGGCGATTGATGCTGTCGGCCGGATAGTTTCCGTCGGTCCCGCGCACGCCGGCCGGCATCCCGGTCAGCAGCGCGATACCCTCATCAATGGTCGCGACCGGATAGACGGCAAAACGGCCCGCCTTGCAGGCATCGATCACGTCCTGCCTCAGCATGAGATGCTGAACATTGGCCTGCGGAATCAGCAGGCCCTGTTTGCCGGTCAGCCCGCGCGCGTTGCAGATGCCGAAGAAGCCCTCGATCTTCTCGTTGACGCCGCCGATGGCCTGGATCTCGCCGTGCTGGTTAACCGAACCGGTCACCGCCAGGTCCTGCCGCAGCGGCACCTCGGCCAGCGCCGACAGCATGCTGTAGAGCTCGGCCGATGAGGCGCTGTCGCCCTCCACCCCACCATAGGACTGCTCGAACACCAAGCTCGCAAACAGTGACATCGGGGTGTCAAGCGCGTAGCGGCCGGCCAGGTAACCCGACAGGATCAGCACGCCTTTAGACTGAATCGGGCCGCCGAGCTCGACCTCGCGCTCGATGTCGACCACCTTACCGCTGCCGGGGCGCACCTGGCAGGTGATACGGGTCGGCCGGCCGAAAGAGAAGCCGCCGAGCTCGATGACGCTGAGGCCATTGACCTGGCCGACATTGGCGCCATCGGTATCGATCAGCGCCACCTTTTCGAGGATGGCCTCTTGCGCGCGGTCGCGCAGGCGGGCAGCGCGGCGCATGCGCGCCTTCAGCGCCTGATCCACGTCCGCCCGCGTCACCACCGAGCGCTTGGCCTCGCGGGCGCAGAAGTCCGCCTCGATCAGCACCTCGCGCAGCTGCTCGACCACCAGCGACAACTTACCGGCATGATCGGCAAGGCGCGCCGCGTGCTCGAGCACCAGCGCGACCGCGTCCCGGTCGAGCGGGTTCAGCTCGCTGCGCCGCGCCAATGCCGCCAGCAGCCGCGCCAGCATGGCCTCGTTTTCCGGCGTGCGCGGAAAATCGTTCTCGAAATCGGCGAGCACCTTGAAATGCTCGCACCTTGACCTTGAGCGGGATCGGGTCCGGCTGCAGCGACACCGTGGTGGCGAAGCCGAGAAAGCGGGAAATGTCCTCAATGGCGATCTCGCCCCGCCTCAGGGTGCGCTTGAGCGCGGGCCAGCTGAACGGCTCGAGCAGGAGGCTGCGGGCGTCGAGCAGCAGATAACTGCCATTGGCGCGATGCAGCGCGCCGGCCTTGATGAGGCGAAAATTGGTCACAAGCGCGCCGCGCAGCGGAATGTATTCGATGCGCCCGATCAGGTTCCCGAGGACCGGATGCAACTCCTCGACCACCGGCGCGCCCGGCTCGCGGCCGTCATGGCTGACCAGAACGTTGACCTCGTAGCGGTCGAACGGGCTGCCGGGCCCGGTAGAGCTCGGCCCCGTTTCGTCCTCCTCGCTCTTGGCGATGAAGATGCCGACGTTCTCCACCAGATCGTTCCGCATGGTTTCGATGTGCTCGACGACGCGCGGAACGTTTTCAAAACCAGCCTTGCTGTCATCGATCAATTGATCGACGGCATATTTCGCGGTTTCGCGGTCGAGCTGACGCAATTCGTCGCGCCGCTGCCTCTCCCATTGCGGAACCTGGTGGATGATATGTTCGAGGTCTTTCTCCAAGGCTTCGATGACGGATTGGATTTCGCGGCGCTTGGCTTCCGGCCAGGAGCGGAATTCTTCCGGCGGCACCACCTGCCCGTTTTTTGCCGGCGCCAGCGCAAACCCCATTGGCGTGCGCAACAGCACCACGTCCTTTTCGGCCGCCTTCTCGCGCAGGGCGGAAAATGCCTCGCCATGCTTGCGCTGGAACGACTCGTCGACCGCCCCGCGCCGTGTCTGGTAATCTTCGCTCTGGAACACCGCAGGCAGCGCCGAGCTGAGGTCGTCGATCAGCTTGTGCATGGCCTGATGGAACGCCCTTGCCCGCCCTGTCGGCAGCTCGATGGCGACGGGGCGTTCGGGATCGGCGAAATTGTTGACATAAACCCAGTCCGACGGGCTCGGCCTGGCGCGCGTCTCATCAGCCAACAGCGCTTTCACGGCCTCCTGCATGCGCGCGCCGTGCGGTCCGATCACGAAAAGGTTGAAGCCGGACTTGTCGACCCGCGTGCCGAACTGGATGGCTTCCAGCGCCCGCGCCTGGCCGACCAGCCCGTCGACCGGCGGCAGATCCGCGGTGGTCTTAAAGGTCAGGCTCGAAAGGTCGGTGGAACGATAGAGCTTGTCGGCTGCGAGGGGCTGGAGGGGCGGTATTGCTGCGGTATCGGTGTCGGCCACGTTGTCACTCTCCAATTTCCGTCAACCGTTTATCGCCGGGTTCCGATCCTTTCTTGACCTGCATCAAGCGTCCTAGACGACCGCTTCCTCAAGCAGGTCGGCGGCCGGCGTGCAGGGTAGACGCAGAGCCTCCGCCACGGCGCGGCAGGTCACCTTGCCCTCGAAGACGTTGAGGCCGTCGCACAGATGTGCATCCTCGATCAGCGCCCGCGCAAGGCCTTTGTCCGCGAGCGCGACGACGAACGGCCGCGTCGCGTTGTTGAGCGCCAAGGTGGAGGTTCGCGGCACCGCTCCCGGCATGTTGGCGACGCAATAGTGCACGACGCCGTCGACCGTGAAGGTCGGCTGGGAATGCGTGGTGGGATGCGAGGTCTCGGCGCAGCCGCCTTGATCGATCGCCACATCGACGAT
>JARRNI010000218.1:4603-11560 GCA_037385125.1 Pseudolabrys sp. | reverse complement strand
CTCGGGCGTGACGCTAGCGGGCTCGGCCACCGGCACGCGCGTGTGGATGCGCACGACCTTGACGTGGTCGATGGCGCGCAAGGCCTTCATCACCGCGCGCACGCGCCGCGCCGACAGCACCAGGGGATCGCCGCCGGTGAGGATCACTTCCCAGATATCTTCATGCGCGCGGATGTAGTCGAGTGCGCGCGCGAGCGTTTGCGGCGACAGGGGCCTGGACTTGTCCGGCCCGACCGTTTCGCGCCGGAAGCAGAAGCGGCAATAGACCGCACAGACGGCGGTGAGCTTGAGCAGCACGCGGTCGGGATAGCGGTGCACAACGCCTTCCACCGGGCTGAAAGTGTCGTCGCCGATCGGATCGGTGCTTTCTTCATCGCGCCGATCGAGCTCGGCCGCGTCGGGCACGAACTGGCGCGCGACCGGGTCGCGCGGGTCCTGAGCGTCGATCAGCGCGGCCAAGTCAGGCGGCAGCGCTACGGCATAGCGCGCGGCCACGGCCTGCAATTCCATCAGGCGCTCGGGCGCGGTCAAGCCGGCATCGCGAAACTGCTCGGGCGTGCGCAAGATCGTCATGAGTCTTCCCTCCCGTTCAACTCTCGACCACCGGCGCCCAGATCACCTTCTCGATGCTGTCGGCGCCGGTTGCCAGCATGACCAGCCGGTCGAAGCCGAGCGCGATGCCGCTCGCCGGCGGCATCTGCAAAAGCGCGGCGAGAAAATCCTCATCGAGCGGATAGCGCTCGCCGTAGATGCGCGCCTTCTCCGCCATGGCCGCTTCGAAGCGCGCGCGCTGCTCGGCCGCGTCGGTCAGCTCGCCGAAGCCATTGGCCAGTTCCACCCCGCAGGCGTAGAGCTCGAAGCGCTCCGCCACCTGGTCGCTGCCCGGTTTCGCCCGCGCCAGCGCCGCCAGCGGCAGCGGGTATTCGTATAACAAGGTGGCCCGCCCGATCCCAAGCTGCGGCTCGACCCGCTCGGACAGGATGCGGCCGAAGATATCGCCCCAGGTATCATCTTCTGCAATAGCGACGCCCGCCTCTTCCGCCGCCGCGGCGAGAGCGGCGCGGTCGCCCTGCCCAGCGTTGACCGTTGCCATGAGATCAACGCCGGCATGGCGCGCGAAAGCCTTCGCCACCGTGACGCGCTCGGGAGCCGCGAACGGATCGATGCGCCTGCCGCGAAACGCGAACTCAGTGGCGCCCGCCACCCGCGCCGCTTCCGCCAGGAGCGTGGCGCAGTCGTCCATCAGCGTCTCATAGGGCTCCTCGGCGCGATACCACTCCAGCAGCGTGAACTCCGGGTGGTGCAAGGCGCCGCGCTCGCGGTTGCGGAACACGCGGGCGAAGTCGACGACGCGCCGCTCGCCCGCGGCCAACAGCTTCTTGCAGGCGAATTCCGGCGAGGTGCGGAGATAAAACGGCACCCGCTCGCCGCCGGGCGAGATCAGCTCGGTGACGAAGGCATGCAGATGCGTCTCGTTGCCGGGCGAGACCTGCAGCGCCGCGGTCTCTACCTCAACGAAATCTCGGGACCCGAACCAGGCGCGCAAGCGCGCCGCGATCCGACCCCGCTTGAGGAGGAACGGGCGGCGCATGGCGTGCACGCCGGGCAGCCAGAAAGGCGGGGCTTTGCGCACTTTTACCGCCGCCCCATATAGGCCGGGAAAGGCTGGCGTCCCCCGTCAGGATGGGTATGGTGCGGCCCGAATCCGCGGCCCCCCGCCGCCCCCAGTCCAAGGAAAGTTGTCGTGAAGGTCATCGCCAGCCAGCTCCGCAAAGGCAATATCGTCGAGATCGACGGCAAGCTCTATGTCGTCCTCACCGCGGAAAATTTTCACCCCGGCAAGGGAACGCCCACCACCCAGGTCGATATGCGCCGGATTTCCGACGGCGTGAAGACCTCGCAGCGCTACAAGACCACCGACCAGGTCGAGCGCGCCCATGTGGAGGACCACGAGTTCAGCTATCTCTACAAGGACGGCGACGGCTTCCACTTCATGAACCAGGAGACCTACGATCAGGTGCAGGTGCCCGAGGACGTTGTGGGCGACGCCGAAAAATACCTGCAGGAAGGCATGGTAGTCAGCCTCGCCATCCACGAAGGCAACCCGGTGTCAATCGAGATCCCGCAGAAGGTGACGCTGGAAATCACCGACACCGAACCGGTGGTCAAGGGCCAGACCGCCTCCGGCTCATTCAAGCCGGCCATGCTGTCGAACGGCGTGCGCACGACGGTACCCACGCACATCACCACTGGCACGCGCGTCGTCATCAATACCGCCGACGGTTCCTACGTCGAGCGCGCGAAAGACTAAGACAGCCAGCGTTCCTTCGTCTTGCGGCCGGGCGGCCCTTGTGCACGCCCGGTCGATGTCCTTAACTCATCGCAAGCGCATTTGTCGGGCCGCGGCTAGCCGGAAGTACGAGGTGGCGTGTCTTGAAGCGTGCGTTGCTCGCCGGCCTGGCCTTTCTCGCCGCCCAAGCTACCCCTGCGCAGCAGCAGACCGCGCACGCGCAGCAGATGACGAGCCCGCACATCTCGCTCGCGCAGGTCGACTGGGATGCCGCGGCGGCCAGGCTGCCCGGTTCGCCGGCCGGTCCGGCCGCAGCCGCGTTCGCTCGGCTCAATGCCGCGAGCGGCCCGCGTTTTCCCGGCATCGCCGCCAGCCCGGTACCGGTGCTGCTGCCCTTCGACAGCGAAGGTTTCGCGACCGCGCTCGCCGTCAGCGCGGACGAAACGCCCGCCATGAAGCGCGCGCTCGCGGACGCCTTTATGCAGGCCGGCTTCCATGCCTCGAACTTCTTCTTCGCCGGCCCGGCCGGCTATGACGCCGCCTTCACGCTCAATGCCGACGACCTGCCGGCGCTCGACATCGCCTATTCCAGGCCGATCCGCGTGATGTTCTCCGGCCTTGCCATGATCTACCACCTGGGCGGACCGCCGCTGCCGCAGGGCGAGTTCGTGGAAGACATGCAGGCCGAATTCCCCGGTCTCCGGCGCTATCTGCTCGAGTCCCATGTGCGCTACAGGTTCCGGCGCTACGGCGTGACCTATGTAGCGGAAATCCTTTGCCGCGACCGGGCGGCCTCGTCGCGGTATCTCAATTGCCGGCAGGCCGACCGCATAGTGCGGCGCTTTCTGCGCGCGCTCAAGCTTGCCGGCGGCTCGCCCGCACGGCCGCGCCACACCGTGCACGCCGTGGCGATCGAGCGTCCGCAGAAGGTGGCGCCGGCATTCACCTATTACGGTCCCGGCGACCTAATCCCCGGCACCGGCCCCAACCGAAGCGGCCGCGGCCGCGCCGACTATACCGTCTATGCGCGCCTGCGTTTTCCGATCAAGGGGGCACCCGACTTCGCCAACTCGCAATCGTTCAACAGCTGGGGCAATTGCGATTTCACCGGACGCACGGCGCGCGCCACCAGAAAGGACGCGCCCTATTCCTGCACCGTCAACCACATCCCGCTCATCTTCAACGAAGCGGCACCGTGCAACTACTCCTATCCCTGGCGTGATAATTTCTGCGAGCACCGGCATTACTATGTCGGCCAGTGCCCGGGCGGCCACGGCCATCAGGGCCAGGACATCCGCCCGAGCTATTGCGAGATGTACAATACCGGTTCCGACCGCTGCCTGCCCTACCATCACGACGTGGTGGCGGTGCATGACGGCATGATCATGCGCTGGCGCAAGAACGAGGCGGTCTATCTCTACATCAACACGCCCAACACGCATGTGCGCGTGCGCTACATCCACATGAATTCGCACCGGCTCGACGCCGCCGGCATCCTCAGCGGCAAGAGGGTGCGCGAGGGCGAGGTGATCGGCAAGGTCGCCAACTTCAACCGCCACGAACACGGCACGACCTATCATCTGCATTTCGACATGCAGGTGCCGACCCGGATCGGCTGGCTGTTCGTCAATCCCTATATAACGCTGGTGCTTGCCTATGAGCATCTGATCGGCGCGCGCGGCACCGAGATCAAGCCGGGCGACCCGGTGCCGCCCGTCGCCGGCGTGACGCCGGTCATCGAGCACGGTCATTACGCGCCGCCGGTCATGCGACCGCCGCCAGCGTCCAAATATATCGCGGTCGACAATGGGGTGGCGGGCTTGCCGCGAGTGGTGGCGCTACCCGAGCCGCGCCCCGACAAGATAGACGGCGTCGCGCTGCCGCCGACGAAGCCGGAAAATGTCGGGCAGCAGGCACCGCAGAAGGCGAAGCCGCACCGGAAGGTAAAGCCGCATCGCAAGACCAAAGAGTCGCATAAGTCGGCCAAGCGAAAAAAATAGAAGCCCGCGCGTGAAGCAAGCGCCGAGCGCAAGAAGCGCCGCAAGCGCCGCGCGCGCTGACGCCAGAATACAAAAGCCCGATGAACGGCCAATTAGCAACCAACGAATAGCCGTTGAGCATTACGCGCGAGGCGCGGCGGTGTGTCGCGCCCACGCGTAGCCATCACGAAAAAGTCTCATTGCGGCCGATTGTCTGCGCATGCGCGCTCCATACAATGCCGCCGATGCGAATCTTCCCTGACAAGTCGAACATGCCGTTGCTGAATCGCCGCGCGCTGCTATCAGGCGCCCTCGGCGCGACCGCCAGTGTCGTGATGGGCGCGCGAACATTCGCGAAGCAGTCGCCCCGTTTCCGCCATTGGGTGGCGGCGTTCCGCCCGCGCGCGCTTCGCAATGGCATCTCCGCCCATACCTACGACAGCGTGATGGACACGCTGACCCCCGACACCAGTGTCTACGCGCTCGACCGCAAACAACCCGAGTTCACCGAGAAGCTCTGGCAATATGTCAACCGGCGCTGCTCGGACTGGCGCGTCATCACCGGCAGGCAGCGCGCCAAACAATATGCCGACCTGCTCGCGCGCATCGAGAAGGACTACGGCGTTGACTGCTACATCATGCTCGGCCTTTGGGGCATGGAGTCCTCCTTTGGCAGCGTGATCACCAATCGCAAATACATGCGGCCGGTGATCCCGGCGTTCGCCGCTCTCGCCTATGGCGAGCCGCGCCGCCGCCGCTATTGGGAGGCCGAACTCATCCACGCCCTCATGATAGTCGAGCGCGGCTGGGCCAAGCCCGCCGACATGATCGGCTCCTGGGCCGGCGCCATGGGCCACACCCAGTGGATGCCGGAGGTCTGGCTCAAGATGGGCGTCGATTACGACCATGATGGCCACATCAACCCGTTCGGCCGGCCCGACGACGCCTTCGCCGGCACCGCCCGCTATCTGCGCGACCGCGGCCACTACCGGCGCGGCGAAGCCTGGGGCTACGAGGTGATCCCCGGGCGGCATCACGCGCGCGGCTGGCACTCCTGCGCGCAGTGGCACGCGGACGGCGCGCGCCGCGCCGACGGCAAGCCCTTCCCGCGCCCGCACGACCGCGTGCGCTTGTGGATTCCGGTGCGCGGCGGTCCGGCCTTTCTGCTCGGGCGAAATTTCTACGCGGTGCACTCCTATAATCCTTCCAAGGCCTACACCCTCGCGCTCTGCCATCTCGGCGACCTGATCGCGGGCGGTTCCGGCTTCCATAAGCAGTTTCCCGGCGGCGAGCGCCCGCCGACACTGGCCGAGGTCAAGGAGATCCAACGCCGGCTCACCGAACGCGGCTTCGACACCGACGGCGTGGACGGCCGCACCGGCAGCGCGACAATGAAGGCCGTGCGCGACTTTGAGCAAAAGGTCGGCATGAAACCCGCCGACGGCTATATCGGCCTAAAGGTGCTCGCTCGATTGCGTCAGGGGACGTAATCCGGTTGGATGCTGCCGGCGCCGCAAGCCTCGCGGCCGATGCAGGACCTCAGCCGGTGACGGAAACCTACCCCAAGCGCGCCGCGCAACGCACAGCCGACGCCGCCATGGCGGCCATCGACCGGCCGGTGCCGGCCGGCATCAATGCCCCCCAATTCGGCAGCGACGTGGCGGCCGACGCGCTGCGCGCGACCGGCGTCGACTATATCGCGCTCAACCCGGGCGCCAGCTATCGCGGCTTTCACGACAGCCTGGTCAATTATCTCGGCAACGAGCAGCCGCAGATACTGCTCTGCCTGCACGAGGAAAGCGCCATCGCCATCGCGCACGGCTACGCCAAGGTGACCGGCAAGGCGATGGCCTGCGCGGTGCATTCCAATGTGGGGCTGATGCACGGCACCATGGCGATCTTCAACGCCTGGTGCGACCGCATGCCGATTGTCATCCTCGGCGCCACCGGCCCTGTGGACGCGGTCAAGCGCCGGCCCTGGATCGACTGGATCCACACCGCGCGCGACCAGGGCGCGCTGGTGCGCGGCTACACCAAATGGGACGACCAGCCATCCTCGCCCGCCGCCGCGCGCGAGGCGATCCTGCGCGCCGCCTGGATCGCCAATACCAGTCCCTGCGGGCCCACCTACGCCAATCTCGACGCTGGCATGCAGGAGCAAAAGCTCGCCGAAGCCGTGCCGCCCATCGAAACCGCGCGCTTCATGCCACCGGTTGCCAACGCGCCCGACGCCGGCGCGATTGCGCAGGCAGCCGCTCTGCTGCGCAACGCCAAGCAGCCGGTGATCCTGGCCGGCCGGCAATCGCGCGATTTCGACGCATGGAACGTCCGGGTCAGGCTCGCCGAGCGGCTCGGCGCGCGCGTGGTCACCGACATCAAGACCGGCGCCGCCTTTCCCACCGACCATCCGCTGCATGTGGGCGCGCCGAGCTTCATCGCGCCGTCGCCCGAGGCGCTGGAGGCGATCCGCGCCGCCGACGTCATTCTCAGCCTGGACTGGATCGATATCGCCGGCACGCTCAAGCAGGCCGGCCAGTCGGGTGCCAGCATCGTGCAGGTCTCGGTCGACCATCACCTGCACAACGGCTGGAGCATGGATTATCAGGGTCTGCCGCCTGTCGACGTGTTCATCGCCGCCACGCCCGACGCCGCGGTGCCGGCGCTCTTGGAGGCGCTCGGCCCGGCCGG
>JARRNI010000218.1:0-4560 GCA_037385125.1 Pseudolabrys sp. | reverse complement strand
GGTGCCGAGCCGGGAGCCTGCGCCGTTTGCGCCGGCCGGCGACAAGCTCACCGTTGACCACCTGGCCGACGCCTTACGCCGCGCGGTAGGAACGAGGCCCTGCTCGCTCACCCATGTCTCGCTATCCTGGAACGGGGCGAGCTGGCCGTTCCGCCATCCGCTCGACTATCTCGGCTCCGACGGCGGCGGCGGCGTCGGCGGCGGCCCGGGGATTTCCGTGGGCGCAGCATTGGCGCTGAAAGGCTCCGGCCGCCTGGCCGTGGCGGTGTGCGGCGACGGTGACTTCCTCATGGGCGTCACTGCGCTGTGGACCGCGGCGCACTACAAGATTCCGCTGCTGCTGGTGGTGGCCAACAACCGCTCCTTCTTCAACGACGAACTGCACCAGGAACGGGTCGCGCGCATGCGCAGCCGCCCGATCGAGAACCGCTGGGTCGGCCAGCGCATCTCCGAGCCCGATATCGATCTCGCCGGCATGGGGCGCGCGCAGGGCGCGCAAGGCTTCGGCCCGGTGACGGCGATCGCCGATCTTGGCCCCACTTTCGAGAAAGCCATCGCCGCGGTCGAGGCCGGCAACGTCGCCGTCGTCGATGTGCGGGTCGAGCCGGGCTACAGTGCAGCCATGACGGCAACGATGGTGCCGAAGGGGCGGTGAACAAGCTCCGATGTCATGCCTCGCGCAGGCGAAGCATCCAGTAATCCCGGCTTTTCGAACTCGGCATTGCAGTGGGTACTGAATCGCCCGCCTTCGCGGGCGATGACGTCTGTGCATGTTGCGCAACTACAGCTTGAACGTCTCCAGCGTACCGGGGTGGAACAGTTCTTCCACCTTGACCTCGCGCAACGACAGGCCTTGGCGGTGGTGGTGGTGCAGGAAAGTCCCCAGCGCCTTGCGGTTAGGCTCGACGCCGTAGGACCAGAAGTCCTCGCCCATCAGCGCGCGCGCCTCGCTTAAGCGCTCCTCGACGAAAGGCAGGGTCACCTTGGTCGCCGAGGTATCACTCAACAAAGCGAGTGCCGCCTGTTTCGACTGCTCGAAGGCCTTGAACACGGCGCGCGGCAACCAGGGATGCTGCTCCGCCAGTGCGCGCCGCACGCCCACCAGATGCATGATCGGGAAAATGCCGGTTCGCTTGTAGTAATCCTTGGCGGCGGCCACCGGATCGGGAAACAGCCAGCCGATATGCGGCGTCTCCGTGGGTAGCGATGGCGGGCGCGGCGCGATAAAGCCGTCAATGGCGCCCTCGCCCAGCAGAGCTGAGATCGACTTGCCGGCCGGCGCGTCCTCCAGCGTTACGCCGGGCGGAAGCTTGATGCTGATCTTTTCTGGCCGCCCGGCCTCCTCGATTCCGCCGCGCACCCATTGGATGTCGGATGGCTTGACGCCGTGGTCGTCTTCCAGAAGGGCGCGCGCCCAGACATTGGCAGTGAGCTGATATTCCGGCAGGCCGACCTTCTTGCCCTTGAGGTCTTCCGGCTTCTTGATGCGGTCGGTGCGCACATAGATCGAGGTGTGGCGGAAGGCGCGCGACACGAAGGCCGGCACGCCTACATAAGGACACGCGCCTTGCGCGGTTTTCACCGTGAAGCTCGACAGCGACAGCTCGCAGATATCGAATTCGGCATGGCGAAAGGCGCGGAAGAAGATTTCCTCCGGCGAAAGCGTCATGCAGGTGGGCTTAACGCCGTCGATCTGCACCGAACCGTCGATCAGGGCGCGCGTGCGGTCATAGGGTCCTACAGCCACCGACAATGATAATTTCATGCTGATTTCTCAATAGGTTGGAAGGTCATGACCTCCGCAGATTTGGCGATTTCCCCAAGACCCTTATGCACTTTTTGTGCAACCTGAAAGAGGTACTCCTCGCTCGGCTTGACATAGCGCTCGGTCATGAGGCCTGAGCTATGTCCTAGAAGTTTCGAAATGATCAGTGCGTCAACGCCAGCATCCCCAAGCCTACTAGCGGTTGCATGCCGCAAACCGTGGAGCGTGACGCCATCCATTTCCCCAAGCGCTTTCACCGCGCGTCTAAAGGTGTCTGACAGTTGTGCAGCGTTCGGCATGCCTCCTGAGGCAATCAGGGCGCGGAGTTTTCGGGTCGACGCGGGCGGGAAAGGTACCCATCGTGCTGCGTTGGTCTTGGTCTGTTCTTTTGTCAGTTTCCAGCCCGTGTGTTCGATTTGTTCTGGTGTCTCGATCTGATCAGCGCGGAGAGCCAAAAGCTCTCCCCTGCGCATCCCTGTGGCCGCCAAAACGCGTACACAGAACGCCACCTCGGGCCGACCGTGTTCCTCAAGGTAGCGCACGATACGCGTCTCCTGCGCTGGCGTGACGGCGGCTCGTTCAGTCTCGACCACGTGGACATAGGGAAGCTTGGGCCGCCCTTCGATCATATCTAGCCGGTGACCGTAGCCTAGGATCACGCCCACCACAGAGAGGTAGCGGTTGATTGCGGGTTCGGCTCGTACCTGTCGTGCGGCTACGGGACATGCTGGCGGTACTGCTATTGAGTCTAACCGGCAGCCAGCGCTCTGATACAGCCTCCCGCCACAATAACTCTGACGGCATGCGAGCAACAGCGTCCGCTAGATTGCATTCTAGTTCTAACCAAAGCCGTTATCATCTCGTGCCATTCTTCAGCGATGACGTTTTGACAGCGTTGATAGGCTCCTGCGCTACCTCGGTTCGGTTGCGGAAGACGAAGCTCCTCGGCTGCCGATTTCAAGTAAATCGCGAACGATTGAAGCGGCAATCCTATTGTTTTCGCTCATTTCCTTGGCCGGATTGAAAAACCCATATTCGTACTCAATCGCCCAAGCAGTCGCTCTCGCTTTGGCACATAAATCGTCAAGACTACGCGCTTTCACTTCGATTAACTCTTGGGTGAGCGCAGTGATCCGATCAAGTACAGCGATGGCCGTCTCATGATCTGTCGCGGCGTCAAGTGCCGCACTCGCACGATTGAGTTCCGCATCTATTTTGTCGATAGTCATTCGTTCACCTCGCCGACCGTTGCTTCAGGGCACTCAACACCCTCGTAAAATAATCGGACAAGTCATCTGTCTTTTTGAGTCGCTCCTGTACCCGTCCGATCCTCGCCAAACGCTGTTGTTGCTTGTTGAGCCCTTTGTCCTTCTCTTCATCGGCCGGGTTGAAATCTGACTTCGCTCGATTGCACGCCCAGCAACACGTGACCCTATTTTCAATGTCTTCGGTATCTTTATTATAGCTAGAGCGCGGTACCAGGTGGTCCAAGCAGACCACTAACTGCCGGAACGCGTTGCCGTTATTGGCACCATCCAATCCGCAATATACGCATTTGAATTTATCGCGGACAAGGATTTGTATCCAATCCTCCGCCCAATCATCGAGGACGCCGGTCATACTTGTTGGTCCTCTGCGAAATGATGAGGATGCCGCTTATGATGTTAGTGTTCTGACCAAAATTAAAGCCCCTTATTGCCGCCAAAACTCCTTGAACCGCGTCGGCGACAACTCGGTATAGCGCACCGTGTGCTGGATGTTCTTGTGCCCAAGGTAAGCCTGTAGCGCCCTTGTGTCATGGCCCTTGTTGGCCAGCGCGTACCCGCAGGCGTGTCTCAGCATGTGCGGGTGAGCCTTGAAGGCCAGCTTTGCCGCCCTGCCCGCCCGCTCGACCATGCGGGCGAACCCGGCGGTGCTGAACGGCGCTCCCCGCTCCGAGGTGAACACGAAGGGCGACTTAGGCTCCTGCTTCCTATGGAGACGTCGCAGGGCGCGTAGCTCGTCGTCTACGATCCGGTGGAGCGAGGCCCTTGTTCCACCCGCTTCTACTTCATCACCGTGAACATCGTCCCGCCAGTCGAGCCGGTCGAGCCAGTAGTCACGGCAGTTACTTCTACTGAGGTTTGGACCGGCGCAGGTACACGTTCGTTAGCGTGATGCAAATCACGACTTTTGATTTCGCAAAAATCCCCACGTTCGCATTCGCCGTGCGGGATGACGCTCATCAAAGTAGTGGCCGAGATAAGGCCAACGGCCAAGGCGCTTCGCAAAGTGTGATCCATTTCAAAAGCTCCATATTTTTCAATCATTACATTAGTTCATGATTTGTTCCCCGTCAACATCTGCAGCTTGCTGCCTGTGTACAAACGGATGTAATGTGCGTTAGTTGTGTTTGTGTACATAGGACTACGGTCATGGCGCAGGGCAAGTTCATCTCGTATCTGAGGGTCAGCACGGATCGGCAGGGCCGTAGCGGCCTCGGGCTGGAGGCCCAGCGGGCAGCTGTGGAGACCTACCTGAACGGCGGCAGGTGGACGTTGGCCGCCGAGTACATCGAAACCGAAAGCGGGAAGCGCAGTGACCGGCCAGAGCTTGCCAAGGCCCTAGCGCACGCAAAGGCCATCGTGGCCACCTTGGTGATCGCCAAGCTGGACCGGCTCGCCCGCAACACCCTGGTCCTTCTGACGCTGGTGAACAGCGGGGTCGACCTCGCCATCTGGGTCAGAATGAAGCGCCCTGTGGCACCGGGCGGGACCTGGGGCAGATCACAGAAGGCGAGGTCGACCCCGCTGTTC
>JARRNI010000217.1:0-11666 GCA_037385125.1 Pseudolabrys sp. | reverse complement strand
GTCCGGCATCAAGGCCACCTCGGGCGGCAACGTAAAGCCTGAACTGTCGAAAAAAGCGGCCCGCCGAGGTTCTCGGCGGGCCACATACTTGAAGGGGCGTCGATTTCGACGCCGGGACTCCGCCGTGACACAGCTTATTCTCTACGACGCGTTTAACGGCCTGATCATCGGCGCCTTCTACGCGCTGATGGCGCTCGGGCTATCGCTCATCCTCAACTTATCCGGCGTGATCAATTTCGCGCACGGAGGCTTCCTGGCGATCGGTGCCTACATCGCCTTCACGCTGATGCCGTTCATCGGCTTCTGGGGTGCGCTGCTGGTGGCGCCCATCCTGACCGCAATATTCGGCCTGTTCATCGAACGCATATTGATCCGTCCGCTTTACGGCCGCGACCCGCTCTACAGTCTGCTCTTGACCTTCGGACTCGCCTTTATGTTCGAGGACGGCACCCGCTTCATCTGGGGCGCCTCGACCTTACCGTTTTCGGTCCCCAACGTGCTTTCGAGCTCGCTCAGCAGCCAATACTTTTTTCTCACCGGCTATCGCCTGTTCATGGTCGGCCTGGTCACGGTCACGGTGGTCGCGCTGTTCGTGATCCTGACTCGCACGCGGCTCGGCATGCGCATCCGCGCCGGCACGCTCGATCTCGAGACCGTGTCGGTGCTCGGCATCAATGTGCGTATTCTGCGCAGCCTGAATTTCGGCCTCGGCATCTACATGGCCGGGCTTGCCGGCGTGTTGGCAGCCGGCATGCTCGGGCTGCAGCCGACCATCGGCAGCGAGCTGATCATGCCGAGCTTCGTCGCCATCATCATCGGCGGGCTGGGCAGCCTGCCGGGCACGCTGATCGGAGGCCTCCTGATCGGCGTCGCCTCCGGGCTCACAACCGTATGGTATCCTGCCGCCAGCGACGCCGTCATCTACGTGATGATGGGGCTGGTGTTGCTGGTGCGCCCGCGCGGCCTTTTCGGTGAAGAAGGCCGCTTCTGATGGAGAAGCGCCAGAACATCCCGAAATTCGCAGCCGCCATCCTGATCTGGGCGGTGCTGCTGAGCATGCCGTTCTGGATAAACCAGGTCGGCGGCTACATGCAGCTCGGCACCCAGGTCGTCATCATGGCGCTCGCCGCTATGGCGTTGAATTTCCTGCTCGGATTCACTGGCGTGCTGTCGTTTGGCCACGCCGCCTATTTCGGTCTCGGAGTCTACGGGACCGGCCTGATCATCAAGTACATCGTGCCAAGCACTTTGGCCGGCATGGCGGTCGGCGTGCTGGCCGCAGTGGTGGCGGCAGCGATTATCGGACTGCTGATCGTGCACCTGCGCGGCATCTATTTCGCCATGGTGACTATCGCCTTCGGGCAGGTCTTCTATTTCATCGCCATTCGATGGAACAATGTCACCGGCGGCGACGACGGGCTGTCGAACTGGAGCCGGCAGCCGATTGATTTCGGGATCGGGACGCTCGACATCGTGCACAGCCCAATGGCGTTCTACTATTTCGTGCTGTTCTTTTTCGCGGTCGCCGTCGCCATCATGGCATGGCTGCTGCGCTCGCCGTTCGGCCGCACGCTGCTGGCAATCCGCGAGAACGAGCGCCGCACCCGTTTCCTCGGCGTGCCGGTCGACCGGCATATCTGGCTGTCCTGGCTGATTTCTTGCGCTTTCGTCGGGCTCGCCGGCACGCTCTACGCGCAGCTTAATGATTTCGCCGATCCACATACATTGTACTGGGAGCAGTCCGGCGTGTTCGTGATCATGGCGGTGCTCGGCGGCATGCGTTCGTTCTGGGGGCCGCTGGTGGGGGCCGCAATTTACGTCGTGCTGCAGGACTACCTCTCGAGCGAGACGCAGAATTGGATGTCGTTAATCGGCATGTTCTTCGTGCTGGTCGTGCTGTTCTTCCCACGCGGCGTGCTCGGCATCGTCCAGCGAAGGGCCAGCACATGAGCCTCTTGCAGGTGGAAAATGTCAGCAAACGGTTCGGTAACTTGGTTGCCGTCAACGGCGTTTCCATGACGGTCGAGCCCGGCGAGCTGCGCGCGGTGATCGGCCCGAACGGCGCCGGCAAGACCACGTTCTTCAACCTGATCAGCGGTTTCACCAGTCCGACCTCGGGCCGCATCGTCTTCGATGGCAAGGACGTCACCAAGCTGCTGCCGGCGCGGCGGGTTTGGCGTGGCATGGCGCGCACGTTCCAGATCACCGAGGTCTTCCCCGAGTTGACCGTCTACGAAAACCTGCAGATCGCGGTCGAGATCGCGAGCGGCTTCCGGCTGCGCGTGCGGCTGTCGCGGCAGGAGAAGAATGACGTGCACGCGCGCACCACGGAGCTCTTGGAAATGAGCGGGCTGACCGCCAAGGCCTCGCGCCTAGTCGGCGAGCTCAGTCACGGCGACCAGCGCGCCAACGAGATCATGATGGCGCTGGCGCTCAAACCGCGTCTTTTGCTGCTCGACGAGCCGACCGCCGGCATGGGCGACCAGGAGACCTATGACATCACCCAGCTCATCCGGAAGCTGCACCGCGACCAGAAGCTTTCCATGGTGCTGATCGAGCACGACATGCGCGTGGTCTTTCACCTTGCGGACCGCATCATGGTGCTGGCGGAAGGCAACATGCTGGCCGAGGGCACGCCCAATGAGATCGCCGCCAACGAGGCCGTGCAGGCCGCTTACCTCGGAAAGGAAGCGGCATGACCGACGTGGCGCTGGAAGCGCATGATTTGAACACCTATTACGGCAAGAGCCACATCCTGCACGGCGTGAGCCTCGAGGTGCAAACCGGCGAGATCGTCACCCTGCTCGGGCGCAACGGCGCCGGCAAGACCACCACCCTGCGCAGCTTGGTCGGACTCACCCATCCGCGGGGGGGCGAGGTGCGCATTTTCGGCCGGTTGACCACCAAATGGCCGCCCTATCGCGTCGCCATGCTCGGCGTCGGCTACGTGCCGGAAGGCCGCAAGATCTTTCCCAGCCTGACGGTGGAAGAAAACCTGAAGGTGCCCGCCGACCGGCCCGGCCCCTGGTCGATCGCGCGCATCTACGAGCTGTTTCCGCGGCTGGCCGAACGCAGGTCCAACAAGGGCCGCCAGCTTTCCGGCGGCGAGCAGGAGATGCTGGCGATCTCGCGCGCGCTGCTGCTCAATCCCAACCTGCTCCTTTTGGACGAGCCGAGCCAGGGCCTGGCGCCGCTGATCGTGCAGGAAGTGTTCAACACCATCGCCAAGGCGCGCGCCGAGGGCATATCGGTGCTGCTGGTCGAGCAGAACGTCCATGCCGCCGTCGGCATCGCCGACCGCGCCTATGTGCTGGACGACGGCAAGGTGGTCTATTCCGGCGCGGCGGCGGAGTTCGCCCACGACGAGGAGCGCATGCGCTCGCTTGCCGGCGTCAGTGCGGAATGGGAGTGACGTCTAATCCTGCGCCCTTTCATGCGCGCCGTCGCGCTATCCGTAGCCCGACGATAAGTGCTGTAACGACGATGAGGATAATAACAGGTCTATAATAAAAGAGAGCGAGGAAGATTATGAAGGGCCAGAAAAGGATCCAGATATACGTTACGAGCTGCGACCAATCAGTCTGCGTCCCGGCCATGAGCAGGTAGGATATCACCCCGACGGCGACGTAGATGACGAAGCCCAATAGCGACAAAGCCTTGTACATTTCTAATGGCTCAATTGGTCTGGTCCATCGCGCGCTCAGCTGCGCTGCGACGAAGGGGCTGAGGACGATCACGAGATAGCGGATCGCCGATCCGAGCTTTCTGGTTTCCATTGAGGTTCGCTGAAGTGTGACCGTGGGCACCGGCGAGCGAGATCAAGCCGGCCGCTGCAGCGAACCCGAAGAGCAGCAGAATAACGCTGCGGCTGCCATCGAGCAGGACCTCGGGCGCGGCTCCGAGCGTATTGACGGGCCGACCGGTCAGCGCGTCGAGCCGCCAAGACAACAGGGCAGACGCCGCTGCGATGCCGATGCTCATGCCGATGGAACGGACGACGTTCATGAGGCCGCCAGCCTCTCCGGTCAAGTGTGCGGGAGCGGCCGCCATGATTGAATTGTTGTTCGGCGAAGCGAACAGCCCTTGGCCGGCTCCGAAAATGGCGAAAGCGAACATCACGGCCGGCAGGCTTGCCGCGCTTCCATCGATGGTGAAATAGAGCAGCAACAGGCCGGCACCGCAGCCCAGCATGCCGAGCGCGGTGAGAAGGTGGGTGCCGAGGCGGTCGGAAAGCGCACCGCTGACGGGAGCGAGCAGCCCAAGTGTCATTGGCACGATCGCCAGCCTGAGCCCGGCAATAAACACGTTATCATGATAGAGTCGGATCAGGATAAACGGCATAAGAAAGAACAGCCCGAACAACATGGCGTAAGACATCAGGCCCGCCGCATTACCGGCGGAGAAGGCGCGGCTGCGAAACAGCGCAAAATCGACGAGGGGAGCGGTGCAAGCGCGCTCCGAGCGAACGAAAAGGAATCCAAAAATGACCGTGACCAGAATGCCGACGAGCAAGGCGGGCGACATGATGCCCCAGACATGCCCTTCGCTTATCACGGCGACGAATGCCGCCAGGGCGGGCAGCAGCAAAAAGGCACCCTTCCAGTCGAAGCCGCCGCTTTCGTCGGCGAGGTCGGCCGTCCGCGGAATGACCAGCCAACCGATCACGCAAGCGGCCAACCCGAAAGGCACGTTGATCCAGAAGACCCAGCGCCAGCTGAGCGTGGCGAGCAGCAGGCCGCCGATCACGGGCCCGACGCTCAAGCCCACGGCCTGAGCCGCCGCCTGGATGCCGAGCGCGCGGCCGCGCTGTTCGGGGCCGGCCGCCGTCACCACAATGGCTACGCTGTTCGAGGATAGAAGCGCCGCCCCGATTGCCTGGATGATGCGGAACCCGATCAGTATCGGCAGGTCCGGGGCAAAGCCACACAGGGCCGAGCCGAGCACGAACACAAGGAAACCGCCGGTGTAGAGCAGTTTCCTTCCGACAAGATCGGCGAGATGCCCGAAGATCGGCAGGAATCCGGCCATCGTTACCAGATAAGCGACCGCTACCCAGCTCACGACGCTGAGCCGCGCGCCGAATTCGTATTCGAGGCGTGGCAGCAGGAGCTGCGCGATGCTCGAATCGACCTGGCCCATGAAGGCGCCGATGCAGACCGAGCCGACGACAAGCCATCGGTAATAGGGCAGATGCGCCAGCCCGGGCGCAGGCGGCGGTTCGCGACCTCGCAGGAGAGCGTCCCGGAATGCCGCGAAAAATGCGAAGCGGAAGAAGCGATCCATTCGGCGCAACTAGTGGATTCCAGAATAGCAGGAGGGTAACGGCAAGGGTGAATGCCTCCTGAAACGCCTTTGTTCCGTGCCCCAGCGTAGCAAGATGAGCCGCGGCCGGTATTATTAACGTTTCGCAATGTCCGCCAAGTGAAGCGCTCGACGCCTTGTCATATTGAAGGGAGTTCAAGCATGACTATTTGTAGTTCTAGCCGTCTGAACCGCCATTGTGGACAGGCGCTGCTTTGCGCAGACGCGCCTGCGGGCGATCCTTTGCAATATGGCGGCGTGAAAGGATCTCATCGTGCCAGCCCGGTTGCCCGATCACCGCAACCCTCAGCAGACGTCAGGTTATGTCCTCGTCGGACTGATTGCTTTTGCGTTCATTGTGCTGCTGGTCGGAGTCATAGGGCGGGGATGGCGTTCGTATGGTTCGTTTGCGTTGCCACACAGCAAGTTGGCGGTAGCGGAAAAGGCATTGCGATTCGGCGATGACCGCGCGGCGATTCCATTGTTCAGGCGCTTGGCAAAGAAGGGCAACCCCACGGCGCAATACTGGCTGGCGCACATGACAGAACTCGGTCTTGGGATGGCGCGCAATCCCGCAAAGGCGATCGAGCTGTACAAGAAGGCGGCGCAACAGAACCTCGTTGCCGCTGAGCTCCGGCTGGGGGATATCTATCTCTACGGGAACCTCGTGCCTCCGGACGCCACGAAAGCCAAGACCTACCTCGAAAAGGCCGCCCATCGCGGAAACGCACAGGCTGCGATGCTGCTCGGTCAGATCTACCGGGTCGGCATAGGAGTAGCGGCTAATCCGACGAAAGCCTACGCATGGCTTGAAGTGGCCACGCTAGAGGGTAATGCACTTGCGAAAAGAGAACGCGACGCGTCGTTTCGTGCTCTGAGCCTGGCTGACCAAAAGGGTGCTACAACGCGCGCGCGGCAATTTCTCAAAACGATCAAGAGCGCAACGGCCCTACAAAAATCCGGCAGCGCGAAACAGCAAGCAGACAAGACCGCGAAGCCGCCGAAGGGACCGGTGAGTACTTCGTGACGCGCGAATCCGGCGCCCATAGGTATTTCATGGCGGCGCCACCGCTTTTTCTGATGATTTTTCTAAAGTCGTCGATCCCGACTTCGTGGCGGTCGAAGAGGCGAGGTCACGCGTCCACGCCGCAGGATGGATGAATGTAAAATATCGTCCCACGAATCGTCATCCGCATTGTCAGTCCATCGCCGCGATTAAATTCGTTCGGTGACGGGAACTCTTTTCTCGATCGAGGTTTGACCAAGTGATGCTGCGCTGCATCATAAAAGCTAAATTGTTCGTAATGTTCTCCGAATGGAGTGGGTACGATGGCTGTTGCGAGGGAAACGACGCCGGCGGTTATTTCCTCGGGCGCAAGCGTGCCAATACGCCCAGCCAACATCGGCAAAGGTCTGCGCGCACCTTCGCGGCCTCCAGACAATACCATAGATTCAATGGGAGCGCGCGACTCATTCGCCGTGACCGCGCTTTCCGAGATTACCGACCGTTCGATTCACGCGGCGGCAGTCGCCGGCCGCGCTCGCAGAAGCGTGTTCGGATTGGGCGACACATCTGGCTTTTTCGCCAGGGAAGCGTTTCCACCTCGTCGACAAGGCTAACCGGAAGGCGCTTCGCTTCGCCAACTACGCGTATCGCTATGCCGTAGAGCAGGGTGGGGCTCAACCCTGCATCGAGCCGCTGCATCAGGATCGGCGGTTTGTCGACGACGGCTGGCAAAAATGGCCTTTCGATTTCATCTACCAGGCATTTCTCCTCAATCAGCAATGGTGGCACAACAGCACGACGGGAATTCGCGGCGTGACGCAACAGCATGAAAACATGGTGACATTCATGTCCCGCCAGATGCTCGACATGTTTTCTCCGTCAAATTTCCTGCTGACGAACCCGGAGGTGCTGCAGCAGACCGTCAGCAAGGGCGGCATGAATCTGATAAGCGGCTTCCAGAATCTCATGGAGGATTGGGAGCGGAAGATAAGTGGCAAGAAACCGGTCGGAGCGGAGAACTTCAAAGTCGGCCGTGACGTGGCGGTTACACCGGGCAAAGTGGTTTATCGCAACCGGCTGATCGAACTGATTCAGTACGTGCCGGCGACCGACGAGGTTCATCCCGAACCGATCCTCATCGTTCCGGCATGGATCATGAAATACTATATTCTCGATCTTTCGCCGCACAATTCGCTGGTGAACTACCTGACCGGCCAGGGACTCACGGTTTTTATGATTTCCTGGAAGAATCCCGGCCCAGAGGACCGCGACCTTCACCTCGATGACTATCGGGCGCTCGGCGTCATGGCCGCGCTCGACGCGATAAGCGCCATCGTGCCGGATCGCCAGGTGCACACGGTCGGTTATTGCCTCGGCGGCACGCTACTGTCGATCGCTGCCGCCACCATGGCGCGCGACGGCGACGAGCGCGTGAAATCGGTCACGCTGTTCGCGGCGCAAACCGATTTCACCGAAGCGGGCGAGCTGATGCTCTTCGTCAATGAGAGCCAGCTTGCGTTCCTCGAAGACATGATGTGGGAGCAGGGCTTCCTCGACACGACACAAATGGCCGGTGCCTTTCAGATGCTGCGCTCGAACGATCTCGTCTGGTCCCGCCTCGTGCATGAGTACCTGATGGGCGAGCGCGCGCCCATGATCGATTTGATGGCGTGGAACGCGGATACGACGCGGATGCCCTATCACATGCATTCCGAATATCTGCGCGATCTTTTCCTCAACAACGACTTGGCCGAAGGCCGCTATACGGTCGGCGGAGAACCGATCGCGCTTAGCGATATCCGCGCGCCTGTCTTTATGGTCGGTACCACCCGGGATCATGTCGCCCCGTGGCATTCGACCTATAAGATTAATCTGCTTACCGATACCGACGTGACCTATCTGCTCACGACCGGCGGCCACAATGCGGGGATCGTGTCGGAGCCCGGCCATCATCATCGCAGCTTCCAGGTGATGACCAAGAAGCAGAACGAGCGCTACATCGATCCGAAAAGCTACCTCGCCGAGGCGCCGCATAAACAAGGCTCTTGGTGGCCGGAATGGGTTGCCTGGCTCAATGAAAAATCGGGTGAGCCAGTGGCGCCGCCTTCGATGGGCGCTGCCGGGGCGGGCTACGCCCCACTCTGTGCCGCTCCCGGTACCTACGTGTTGCAGGACTGACTTGACTGACTTGTAAGGGCAACGCCATGCCGCCGCAGATCAATCTTCTTTCCGGAAAAAAGGGCCTCGTGGTCGGCATTGCCAATGAGCGGTCGATCGCGGCCGGCTGCGCGCGTGCCTTCAGGCAAGCCGGGGCCGAGTTGGCCGTGACCTATCTCAATGAGAAAGCGCGACCCTATGTCGAGCCGGTGGCCTCCGCGCTCGGCGCGCAGCTTTTCATGCCCCTCGATGTCGAAAAAGAAGGCTCCCTTAAGGCGGTGTTCGAACGCATTCGCAGCGAATGGGGGCGGCTCGATTTTCTGCTGCACTCCATCGCCTATTGCCCGAAGGATGACCTGCACAGCAGGGTCGTCGATTGTTCTCTCAACGGCTTCAACGAAGCGATGGATGTCTCGGTCCATTCGCTGATCCGCATGGCCCGGCTGGCCGAGCCGTTGATGGCTGACGGCGGGTGCCTGCTCACGCTCAGCTATTACGGCGCGGAAAAGGTTGTCGATCAATACAACATCATGGGGCCGGTGAAGGCCGCGCTGGAGGCAACCGTGCGCTATCTCGCGGCGGAACTCGGACCCAAGGGCATCCGCGTCAATGCGGTATCGCCGGGACCGCTGAAGACTCGCGCGGCGTCGGGGATCGATCATTTTGACGAGCTGATCGACCAGGCCCGGGCACGGGCGCCGGAGCGCCAGCTTGTGACCATCGAAGACGTTGGGGCCATGGCCGCAGGCTTGGTCAGCGATGCCGCGCACAGCGTCACCGGCAATATCGCTTTTGTCGACGCGGGCTATCACGTGACGGCTTGAGGCAGTGAGATGCAATTCATCGAGAACAAGACTTTCGAAGAGCTCAAGGTCGGCGATACCGCGGAACTCAGACGCACCCTGCGCAAGCAGGACATCGAGTTGTTTGCCGTGATGTCGGGCGACGTCAATCCGGCTCATGTTGACGCCACTTATGCGAAATCCGACATGTTCCACCAGGTGATCGCTCATGGCATGTGGGGCGGCGCGCTGATTTCCGCCGTGCTGGGCACCGAGCTTCCCGGGCCGGGAACGATTTACCTCGATCAGTCGCTGAAATTCCGCCGGCCGGTCGGGCTTGGGGATACGGTGACGGTCCGCGTCACGGTGCGGGAGAAGATCCCGGAGAAGAAGCGCGTCATCCTCGACTGCGAATGCATCAAAGAAAATGGCGAGGTTGTCGTCAGCGGCGAAGCCGACGTCATCGCGCCGACGCAAAAAGTGCATCGGCCGTGGTTGGCCCGGTGGCCAAGATCAAGAAGGCGGCCGAGCAGGCGGGGCAGAGCCTTGATGGAATCGATCTTGTCGACGCGCCGCACAGTCACGCTGCTGCGGCGCGTGCCGTGGCAATGGCGCGGGAAGCCCAAGTCGAGGCGCTCATGAAGGGCGCCTTGCATACCGATGAGGTGATGGGCGCCGTCGTCAATGCCGACACCGGCCTGCGCACCGAGCGAAGAATAAGCCACATCTTCGTGCTCGACGTGCCGACTTACCCGAAGCCCCTCCTGGTGACGGACGCCGCCATCAACATCTATCCGGATCTCGATGACAAGCGCGACATCGTGCAGAACGCGATCGACCTCGCCCAGGCCATCGGCATCGGCAGGCCGAAGGTGGCGATCCTGTCGGCCGTCGAGACCGTCTACCCAAAGATCAAGTCGACGGTTGAGGCCGCGGCGCTGTGCAAGATGGCCGATCGCGGGCAAATCACCGGCGGGCTCCTTGACGGGCCGCTGGCGTTCGACAATGCGGTTTCGAAATCGGCGGCGGAGACCAAGCACATCGTCTCGCCGGTCGCCGGCGATGCCGACGTCCTGGTCGTGCCCGACCTGGAGTCGGGCAATATGATGGCCAAGCAGCTGATTTACCTGGCGGGAGCAGACGCTGCGGGCATCGTACTGGGCGCACGCGTTCCCATCATGCTGACCAGCCGCGCCGATGACGTGCTTGCACGCACGGCGTCCTGCGCAGTGGCACAACTGTTCGTCCACCGGCAACCCGGGGCCAAGCAATGAACGGAGCTGTGCTGGTCATCAATTCTGGCTCGTCGAGCATCAAGTTTGCGCTTTATCCGTCGAGCGGCCGGAACGGAGAGCTCACCGCGCTTTACGATGGAGAGATTGAAGGGATTGGCGACGCGGCGAGGCTGAGGGTCCGAGATGCGGATGGAAAACCTTTGGTCGAGACAGCCATTCCGGGGCCCGCGACCCATCACGCGGCCTTGTCCGCCCTCCTTGAATGGATTGCCGGACACGCCGGCGGAACCGAGCTTGCGGCCGCGGGCCATCGTGTGGTGCATGGCGGCCGCGAGTTTACCGGACCGGTCAGGCTGACGCCTGATACGATCGCGAAGCTGGAGGCGCTCAATCCCCTTGCGCCGCTGCATCAGCCCCATAATCTCGCGGCGATCAAGGCGCTGTCGAAGCTGCATCCGAAACTGCCGCAGGTTGCCTGTTTCGACACCTCGTTCCACACGAGCCAGCCGGCCGTCGCCACCGCCTTCGCACTGCCGCGCGCGTTGTCCGAAAAGGGCGTCAGGCGCTACGGTTTTCACGGGCTGTCATACGAGTACATCGCGGGCATTTTGCCCGAGCAGTTGGGCGCCAAGGCCGATGGCAAAGTCGTGGTGGCGCATCTCGGACACGGCGCGAGCATGTGCGCGATGGTCGAGCGCCGCAGCATCGCCACGACGATGGGATTCAGCGCCCTGGACGGCTTAGTGATGGGGCGGCGCTGCGGTGCCCTGGATCCGGGCGTGATCCTCTACCTGTTGGATCACGAAGCCATGAATTCGAAACAGATCACCCATCTGCTTTATGAGGAGTCGGGCTTGTTCGGCGTCTCGTCGATCAGCGACGACATGCGTGAACTGCTCGCCAGCCGGGACGCCCACGCGGCCGAGGCGGTCGAATTGTTCATCTACCGGATCGTCCGGGAGCTGGGATCATTGGCCGCGGCGCTCGGCGGACTTGACGCGCTCGTGTTCACCGGCGGCATCGGCGAGCATTCACCGAAAATCCGCGCGCGCGTCTGCCAGCAGGCGGCGTGGCTTGGCGTTCGTCTTGACGAACGTGCGAACGGCGCGGGCGAACCGAAAATCGGCACGGAGGACAGTGCAGTTGATGTTTTGGCACTGACAACAAACGAGGAATATGTGATCG
>JARRNI010000216.1:0-6971 GCA_037385125.1 Pseudolabrys sp. | reverse complement strand
TGCCGGCCCCAGGTTGAGCAGTTGCATCGCCTTGTCTTGCAGCGGCTTCTCCGCCGGATGGACACGGATGCCGTCGACGCGGTCGTAGATGAGAAGAAACTCGAAACCCATCGACCGCAAAAAGCCCCAAAGGCAGTCGGTCAGACCCTGCAGCCGAACGCCCGCAGGCGTCGGCGTCAGAAAGGTGTCCCGCACGTTGCCGGACAGCACGAACTGCGAGCGGATCGGCAGCATGCGATGAATTTCCCCGACCCAGCGCGGCCAGGTCGAAATCACCGCCTTCTCGAATTTCGGCCGGGCGGGGGGCAGAACGCTCATGGCGCGGCAACCAGGCTTCGCGCCGAGGCCCTGTCTCCGCCTCTGCGACGCGTCGTTTCTTCGGAGCGATCCGGCCCGAAGGTGCCGGCAATGGCCGCGGCGGCGGCACGCAGGGCCGGCAGGAATTCGTAGCCCTTCTTGAGGGTCATGCGCGGAGCCGGCCCGTGCGCGGCCACGGTGGCGAAGATCCGGCCACGCGAATCTATGACGGGAACGGCGACGCAGACGGAGCCCTCCAGAAATTCTCCGATGTCGGTGCCGACCCCCGTCGCACGAATCTTCGCCAGCTTCCGCTCGAGGGCCTCAGGCGCGATGATGGTCCGGTCCGTGTAGCGTTGGTAGGGACCGGGCCCGACAAGGCGACGCGCCGCGCTCCGCGAAAGGTTGGCGAGAAACAACTTGCCGCTTGCCGTGCAGTGCAGCGGCACGCGCGTGCCGGCCTGCATGTGCAGGCGCACATTCGCATTCGTCTCGACGCGGTCGATATAAAAAACCTCGTTGCCGTCGAGCATCGTGAAATTGCAGGTCTCGCCGATCTCGTCGACGAGGCGCACCAGCACAGCGCGGCGCTGCGCGCGCACCGGCGAGTTCGCCTGTACCCGGAAGGACAGCGCCGACATGCGCTGGCCTACCGTGTAGCGCTTCTCCAATCCTTCCCGTTGGATGAAGCCGCCACGAGCGAGGAGACCGAGTATTCGGAACACCGTCGGCTTGGGGAGATGACTCGCGCGCGTCAATTCATCGAGCGTCGGCGGCGTTTCCGCGCTCGCGACCAATTCGAGCACCGTCAGGGCGCGCAAAGTCGACGAGTCCCCTTCGTCAGCGAATTTCGTTGAGCGAAATGCCATGTTTCATTATCGCAAGCCCCTACCGGGCTCGCAACTAGAATGCGGCGGCATGCGAGATCGTTTTTTTGTCGGCCTCTCACGCGGTGAGAAAAATGCCCGTTACCGACGGCGGCGGACGCGGGTTGGAAAAGTTCGTTCGGTCAATTCCATAATCTTTCGCTCGCGAGCTTCGCGCCATCGGCCATTGCGCGATATTTTGCCCATCCGATGTCGGGGTCGACCTTCACGTGACCCGCCTGCGAGGACATGCCGCAATCGGTGGACGCGATGACGTTTTCGCGTCCGACGCACTCGGCATAACGGCATAGCCGGTCGGCGACGAGCTCAGGATGTTCGATCCGGTGCGTGACGGAATTCAGCACGCCGGGCAACAGCACGATGTCGCGACCGAGATCGCGGTCCTTCCATAATTTCCATTCGTGTTCGTGACGCGGATTGGCGCCTTCGATGGAAAGGCCGAGCGGGCGCATTTTCAGCAATATATCGATCACCTCGGCGAGCTCGATGTCGTGGTGATGCGGGCCGTCATAATTGCCCCAGCACATATGCATGCGCATCAGCTCGGGCGGGATATTGCGGGTGGCATGGTTGAGGGCGGCGATATGCATCTCCGCCCGTTTGCGGAACTCGGCCACGCTCAGTTTTTGAAACTGCATGTGCCGGCCCATGCCGAGATCGGGCGCATCGATTTGCAGGATAAGGCCGGAAGCGACAATGGTCTCGTATTCGGTCTGCATCGCGTCGGCGATGGCCCAGACAAATTCCTCGTGGCTTTTATAGTAGGCGTTGCCCAGCCACAGCCCGATGGAACCGGGCGAGGCGGCATTGAGAAAGCCGCCGCTGGCGGGATTTTCCGCCAGCGCCGCGCCCAGCGTCTCGATGTCGAAGGCGAGGTCGTCGTGTCCGATATAGCTGATCGGCCCGGTGCATTGGGGCCGCACCATCTTGTCGAATCCTTCCGGACCGTAGAGACGGCGATAATAGGCGGGGAAGACATCGAGATCGGAGGCGCCGAGCTTTGGCGCATCCTCGCCATCGAAGCCGGAAAGCCGCTCCTTGGCATAGGCGCCGTATCCGATCTTGCCGAGCTCCCCGTCGTTGACGATGTCGATGCCGTGTTCCACCTGCTTGCGGACGATATCTTTGACCGCTTGCGTCAGGCAGGCGCGGAATGCGTCGTCGTCGTAGTCCTGTTTACGGTCGCGCGCCGTCAGGAAGGTCATGAGCGCCGCCGAACGCGGGAGGCTGCCGACGTGGGTTACCAGTATCCTGCCGTCGCTGCGCATCGCCGGCGGTCCTGTCACGCGACCGGCTCGACGACGAACAGAGTCTGCCCGAATTCAACGAGTTCGCCATTTTCCGCGCCGATCTGCACGATCCTTCCGTCGCAATCGGCGTTGATCGTGGTGAAAAGTTTCATCACCTCGATGAGGCAGACGGGATCGCCCTTGCGGACGGTGCTGCCGATCTCGACGAAGGGCGGCGCGTCGGGCGAAGAGGCACGATAGAACGTGCCGACCATCGGCGCGGCGACGACGGTTTGGTTGACGTCGGCCTCGAGTTTAGCCGTTGGCGTCGCAGGGGCTGGCGCAGGCCGTGGAGAAGCGGGAGCCGCCGCGGCACTCGCGGGTGCCGGCGTACTGACCTCGCGAACCGGGCCGGGCGTGCCGCCGGCTCCATTGCGCCGCACCACGAGCTTTAAATCGCTCGTTTCCACGACCAGCTCGTCGCAGGAGCTGCTGTCGATGACCTTCAGGATTTCGGCGACGTCTTCGTAACTTAGATTCAAGCCTTTGCTCCCTCGGGTTTTCGAGACGCGGCTTCGCCGAACTGTGAGTGATCTGTCGCGATTGTGCTCGACAGCCGTGTTGCCGCCGCCTTCATCAGCGGAACGTGCTGGGTGGCCTTTTCGACCGTCATGCGCACGGCCGGTGCCGAGACTGCGATGGCGGCGACCGGTTGCCCGTTCGGGCCGTGCACGGGAACGGCGACACACACGACGCCTGCGAGGAATTCCTGGTTGTCGATTGACGCCCCCGAGCGCCTGATTTTTTGCAGCTCTTGCTCGAGCTTCGCCGGATCGGTGATCGTGTTGTCGGTGTAGGGATGCAGCTCGATCGATTCGAGCATCAGCGCGCGCTTGCGCGGCGAGAACTGACTCAAGAACAGCTTGCCGATCGAGGTGCAATGCAGCGGCACCCGCGACCCGGGCTCGAAACGCAAGCCGAAAGGCCAGGCGGCTTCGACGCGATCGATGTAGACCACGTGGCTGCCGGCCATGACGCCGAAGTTGCAGGTTTCACCGACCTGCTGCGAAAGCGCCTCCAGGATCGCCCGCCGCGGCGCTTGCTGCATGGAAGTGGTCACAAGTTCTAGCCCGAGGCGGACAAGGCGCGCGCCTGGAACGAGGCGCCGCGTGCCGGGCTCGCGCTGAAGCAGGCTTTCACTTTCGAGCATACGGACGATGCGGTGCGCCGTCGGCTTGGGCAGTCCGAGGAGGACGCAAAGCTCAGCAACTGACAACGGCCTTTTTGCCGTCGCCATCGTCTCGAGAATTGCGACTGCTTTGACGGTCGGAAAGACTTTGCCGAGATGTTCCTGTTCGGCGGCCCCTTTGCCCGAACTGGTGCGGGAGCGGCCTCGGGATGTCTCCGGCAAATCGAGGCGAGTTTCCATGCGAAGTATCAAAAACCGGAATAATCAATCTTGCAATACGAATTTTTGATATGCCAAAGTCAAATGCAAAGATAACGGCCATCTGGTCTCGCCGGGTGGGAATCCACGTGCAGGAGTCTGCGGATGCGGCGGGTCTTGATCGCCAATCGCGGCGAGATTGCTTTGCGGGCGATACGCGCGACGCGGCATTTGGGTCTGCAAAGCGTTGCCGTCTATTCCTCCGCAGACGCGAAGTCCGCGCATCGCTGGGCGGCCGATGAGGCAATCTGCATTGGGCCTCCGACGCCAAAGGCCAGTGATCTAAACGCCGGCGCGTTGATTGAGGTCGCCCGCAATCGCGGCTGCGATGCGGTTTACCCCGGCTACGGCTTTCTCTCGGAAAACAGCGATTTCGCGTCACAATGCGCGGAGGCAGGGCTGACCTTCGTTGGTCCCCACGCCGAGACGATCGCGCGCATGGGCGACAAGGTGACGGCGAGGCAGACGGCGGCATCATTGGGCATTCCGGTGGTGCCGGGCTCGAAAGATGGCTTCACGGTCGCGACCGAAGCCGAAGTCTTCGCCGGGGAGATCGGCTTTCCGCTGCTGTTGAAGGCAAGCGGTGGCGGCGGTGGACGCGGGATGCGGGTCGTCGCCAGTGCAGAGGAGTTTGTCGCCAAATTCGACCAGGCGGCTGGAGAAGCGCAGGCGGCGTTCGGCAATCCGGCCATCTATCTGGAGCGGTTTTTTCCCCAGGTTCGTCACGTCGAAATCCAGGTATTTGGCGATAGCCACGGCAACTTTGTGCATCTCGGCGAGCGCGATTGCAGCGTGCAGCGCCGCCACCAGAAGCTGATTGAAGAGGCGCCGTCGCCGGCGATCGACCAGACCACGCGCCGCGAAATGGCCGAGGCGGCAGTGGCTCTGATCCGCGCGCTTGAATACGTCAATGCCGGAACCGTTGAATTCATCTACGACGTCGCCAGCGGCAAGTTCTTCTTCATCGAGATGAATACGAGGATTCAGGTCGAACATCCGGTGACGGAGCTTGTGACCGGCACCGACCTGGTTCAAGAACAGTTCCGCGTCGCGGCGGGAGAGCCATTGTCTTTCGGCTCAAGCTTTGCTGACGGTCGCACGGCGATCGAATTCCGCGTTAATGCCGAGGACGCCGCGCATGATTTCCGGCCCTCGCCGGGCACGCTCAAGCGCTGGTCGCCCCCTAACGGCCAAAATATCCGTGTCGACAGCCACGCCTATGAGAACTACGCGGTGCCGCCGTATTACGATTCGATGCTGGCCAAGCTGATTGTCGTCGGGCCGGACCGGAAAGCGGCGATCGAGACCGCGAAATCCGCGCTCGCCCGTTTTAAGGTGGGTGGGATAATCACGACCATTCCCTTCCACGCCTATCTGCTGCGGCAAGGGGAATTCGCCCGCGCGGAAATCCACACCCGTTGGATCGAGGACAACTTCCGGAACGCTGCCCTGCAATGAGCAACAAGAAAACCATTAAGCTCGTCGACGTCACGCTGCGCGACGCGCACCAGTGTCTGTGGGCGACGCGGATGACGACTGCAATGATGGCCGACATCGCCCCTCGGCTGGATCGGGCCGGTTTCGACGCGATCGACCTCGCCGGCGGCGCCGTATTCGACGTCTGCGTGCGCTATCTGCGCGAGGACCCGTGGGAGCGCATGCGTATCCTCAGCAGCTGGGTCACCGAGACGCCGCTGATCGTCATGACCCGGTCGCAGAGTCTGTTCACCTTCGAGTTCTTTCCCGACGATATCGTCGCGCTGACTGCAGAGCGGATTTTCGCGAACGGAATTCGCTATCACACGCCATATGACGCGCTCAACGATATGCGCAACATGCAGGTGCCGGTGCGCGCGGCCAAGAAGGTCGGCCTCTACACCGCCGCGGGGGTCGTCTACACGGTGAGCCCCGTGCACACGGACGAGTACTATGCGCAAAAGACGCGCGAACTCGTCCAGCTCGGCGCCGATGCCATCTTCATCAAGGATCCGAGCGGGCTGCTGACGCCGACGCGGGCGCAGACGCTGGTGCCGGCCGTCAAAGCCGCTTGCGGCCCGCTGCCGTTGCAACTGCATTCCCACTGCCTGACGGGTCTTGCGCCCTATACCGCCTGTCTGGCGATCGAGCTGGGCGTCGAGGTGGTGCACACCGCCACGTCGACCCTCGCCAATGGAGCATCCCATCCGTCTACCGAAGTGTTCGTCCGCAATGCGCGGCGCGACGGGTTTGACGTGCCTATCGATCTTGCGCCGGTCGAGGAGGTGGCCGAGCGGCTGCGCTATATCGCCAAGCGCGAGGACAAGCCTGTCGGCAATATCGTCGAATACGATGCCTTTCACTACGAGCATCAGATGCCTGGCGGCATGATTTCCAATCTGAAATCTCAGCTCGCCCCCCTCGGCATCGCCGACCGTCTGCCGGAAGTGCTGGAGGAAGCCGCGCGCGTGCGGTGCGACCTCGGCTATCCGATCATCGTGAGCCCGTTCGCACAATTCGTGATGACGCAAGCGGTCTTGAATGTGATGGGCAAGGAAAGATACGCGTCCGTGCCCGACGAAGTCCGCAAATATGTGCTCGGCTACTACGGCGAAATCGCCGGCCCGATAGATCCAAATCTCTTCGACCGCATCACCGGAGGCGCCGAGCCGACCAAGGCGCGTCCCGGCGACCTGCTCGAGCCGGGTATCCCGCGCGTACGACGGCAACGCGGGCCGTTCGCTTCCGACGACGACCTGTTGCTGGCCGCATTTTATCCGGAGCGCGAATATGACGCGCTCAAGGCGGCCGGGCCGATCAAGACCGAATATCCGCTGGCGTCCACGCCGCTCGTCACGCTCGTCAAGGAAATTGCGCAGCGGCGCGATATCCGGTCGTTCCATTTCATCCAGCGCGCAACTGCCGGAAAGTCATAATGACGACCTCTGCCGTAATTACCGTCGCAATCACCGGCGCGATTCCGCGCAAGGCGGATACGCCCGCAGTGCCGGTCACGCCGAGCGAACAGATCGAGTCGACGCATGAAGCCTTCGAAGCAGGGGCTTCGGTCGTCCACACCGACCCGCGTGGCGATCCGCACCTGGTTGCCGAGCCGGGCGAGCACCGTGGCGATGG
>JARRNI010000215.1:0-6990 GCA_037385125.1 Pseudolabrys sp. | reverse complement strand
CCCACGGACCGCTCGAAGCATGAACAGCCCGCAGTCAGCCAGCTCCTGGCAGGGGGTCCTTGTGCCCCCGGGCGGAGCCCCGGCGCACCCCGAGTGCGGGGTTACGAATCCCGCCCGCGGGGCGCCGCACCTCCCCCGCCCTCCTGACGTCTCATGAGAACGCCCCTCGGTTGGGGAGGATGTACAGAATATAATCAACTAGAAGGACTGTCGTCAAGGACTTTTTTCAGGGCCAGGTTGGGCGAAGAGCCCTCAGGCACCGCGCCCAGCCGCTCAAGCGCGCCGCTCACGACCATGAAAAACGCGCAGCACCACGACGCGGTCGCGCTCCACGCGGTACTGAATCACGTAAGCGGCGTTGAGCACCTGCAAAACGATCTGCCGGCAGTTCTGCCTGCCCGCGATCGGGTGGCCAAGCCGCGGCTGCTCGGCCAGCACTCTTGCCTTTTCGATGATCTCCCGGGCAACGACGCGCGCCAACGCGGGATAATGCTGGTGAAGAAAAGCGGCAAAACGATCGAGGTCGGCAAGGGCGTCCGCCGACCATTCGACCTTCATCGCTCAGACCAAGGCCGAAATTCCGGCGTACCCCATGTCCGCAGCCAGCGCTCGACCTCCTCGTGCGGCACGGTCGGCTGGCCGGCTTCGATCGCCGCCCAGCGGCGGTCGAGCTCGGCGACGGCCGCGTCGTCGATGGCGAAAGGCACCAGCTCGGCGACAAGCGCGGACACGCTGATGCCGCGTTCAGCCGCGCGCGTCTTGAGCGCGGAAGCGGTGTCGCTGTCGACTTCGATGGACTCGGTCTTAGCGGTCATGAGTCGACGGTAGAAAGGCATGGCTGCCTGGGTCAAGCCCGGACATGACGCGGAATTTGCCGCCTCGCCCTTCTTCTCTCTTCCGCGTCTGCTACTTCGCCGACGCCAGGCCGCCGACGCGCGGGACGCGCAGCGAAGCGCGGTCACTCAAGCTCTGGCGGCAGGCGGCGGCGAGCCGCGGCAGGTTCTGCCGCGCGCCGGTATTGCCGAGGCGGATGGCGGTCTGCACCGTTTTGCTGTCGGTGGTGACCATCATGGAATGATCGCCCTGCGCCGCGAAAGCACCGATCAGCTTGGCCGGCACCGTGGCCGAGGCGTAGGTGATCAGCTCGTCCGGATCTTTGCGGCGCTGCGACGACACCACATTGAGCGCGGCCGTGCCCGCCGCCGTCTCTACGCTGACGGTGCCGAGCTGATGGGGCAATGCGGTGTGGCGGCCGTCGACGCGGTGCTCGACATAGCTCACGTCGTAGGAGCCGCCGGCGCCGCAGGCCACCATGAGATCGAAGCTGCCGATCGACTCGCCGCCGACGGTGAGCGGATGGCGGCGCGCCAGCGCAGTGCTGCCCTTATCGTCGACCACCGCCCAGCGCCGCTCGCTGATCTCGATGGCGCGGGCGCCGTTGGTCAGGCGCGGCAGCAATTGCGGGTGCGGCAAGGCCGTCGGCGGCGGCGAGGAAGCAACCGTGGCGGTCACGTCGCCGCCCGGCGTCAGCGTCTCCACCCGCGCGGTGCGGATCTCGTTGCGCGTCATCACGTGCATCGGCTCCCAGGGCGGGATGCGCAGCGCCAGGTCGATCAGCTCCATGGAGGCGCCCATGTCGGCGGTATAGCGGACCAGGCGTCCGATATCGCGCTGCACCAGCACCAGGTCCTCGGCCGAATAGGTGGCGGCGGTGGGATCCTCGCGGCGGTCGCCGAGCCAGATCTGATGCACCATCACGCGCGCCTCGGGCGGCACCGTGCGGTGCACGCCGGCCACCAGCACGAAGGCGCACATGGATTCGCAATTGGCGCGCGGCAAGAGCGCGGCGCGCGGAATGCCCTTGTGCGAGCCGCCGATGTCGGTCACGCGGCCGACCGTGGTGTCGAGCCCGAGCTTGCGGATCTCGCGGCCGAACGCGATGGCGCCGTGCACCGAGCCGCCGTCGGAATCGAGCACCACTGTGGCGCCGGCGAGATCATGGCGGCGCGCGAAGGTTTCGAAGTCGTGCGGCGTGTCGGCACTGATGGCGCCGCTGGCGAAGACGAGCACCCGGCACTTGGCCCCGCAGGCCTTGGCCGGCCCCTCCCGGCGCAACTCGAACTGCATGGGCAACGTGCGGTCGGAACCGCGCGACGTCACCGGTATCAGCATGACCGGCGCCGCCAGCGCGAACGCTAGAATAGCCGCAAGGGAGCGACCCATTTTCTGTCCCCCGTATTTCGCCGCCTGTCGTTTCTTGTTGTTGCGTGCGGGTTGACCCACATTCTGCTGTTGGAGGTGTTGGAGGGCGGCACGACCCCCGAATTGACCTGTCAAAGTTTAAAGAGCAGGCAGAGTCGGGTCTATAGTAAAAACATGGCTGTCAAACGACTTTTTGTTGAATATCCGAGCAAGTCTCCAGGTTTGCAAAGAGACCGTGGAACTTTTACTGCAAGCCGCCTGGAACTCAGCAAGGAACTCGACTTGAATCCTGCCTTCGAACATGGCTGCGAAGCCGGATCAGAACCTCGGCGCGAACGGCGATGACTAACATAAGCGCGCGTGAGCCCGCATGGAATAGCCTCACTCGCCTCCCGCGCCGGGCCGGACGCGGGCTGATCCTGTTCTATCGCTATACGCTCTTGGCGCTGATCGGGCCGCGTTGCCGCCATCTGCCGAGCTGCTCGGAATATGCCGAGGAGGCGGTGATGCGCTACGGCCTTTGGGCGGGATCGTGGATGGCGCTGGCGCGTATCCTGCGCTGCCACCCGCTCGGCACCTCGGGGCTCGATTTCGTGCCGGGGAAACTGCCCGCGAACGCGCATTGGTGGACGCCGTGGCGCTACGGCCGCTGGCGCGGCACCAACGAGGTGCCGCCGGCATCGTGACGCGGCCAGGCCGGTGTTGCGCTGTCCGATCCGCCTGCTATATCCCTCGGCAAATCCCGCTTACCTGCATTCGTAGGCAGCGAGTGAGCAAGGAGACCAAAATGGCCGAAGCCGGCATGGCGGGCGCGCAGCCCGCGTCCAAATCCCCACGAGAGATCACCCTCACTTTTCCCGACGGCGCGCAGCGGCAATATCCCGCCGGCGTGAGCGGCCTTGAGATCGCCAAGGGCATCTCGCCCTCGCTCGCCAAGCGCACGGTGGCCATGGCACTCGACGGCGTGCTCGCCGATCTCGACGACCCGATCGCGCGCGATGCCAAGATCGAGTTCGTCTCGCGCGAGGATCCGCGCGCTCTCGAGCTGATCCGGCACGATGCCGCGCATGTGCTGGCGGAAGCGGTGCAGAGCCTGTGGCCGGGCACGCAGGTGACCATCGGGCCGGTGATCGAGAACGGCTTCTATTACGACTTCTTCCGCAACCAGCCGTTCACGCCAGAAGACCTGCCGGTGATCGAGAAGAAGATGAAGGAGATCATCGCGCGCGACAAATCCTTCACCAAGGAGGTGTGGTCGCGCGACAAGGCCAAGCAGACGTTCCGCGACATGGGCGAGGAGTTCAAGGTCGAGCTGGTCGACGCCATTCCGGAAGACCAGCAGATCAAGATCTACAAACAGGGTGAGTGGTTCGACCTTTGCCGCGGCCCGCACATGATCTCGACCGGCAAGATCGGCAACGCCTTCAAGCTGATGAAGGTGGCGGGCGCCTATTGGCGCGGCGACTCGAACAACCCGATGCTGACGCGCATCTACGGCACGGCCTTCGCCAAGCAGGACGAGCTCGACGCTTATCTCAAGCAACTGGAAGAGGCCGAGAAGCGCGATCACCGCCGTCTCGGCCGCGAGATGGACCTGTTCCATTTCCAGGAGGAGGCGCCCGGCTCGGTGTTCTGGCATCCGAAGGGCTGGACCCTGTTCCAAGAGCTGGAAAACTACATCCGCCGCCGCCAGCAGGAATTCGGCTTCGCCGAAGTCAACGCGCCGCAGCTCGTGGATTCCTCGCTGTGGGTCGCCTCCGGCCACATGGCGACCTTCCGCGAGAACATGTTCATGACACAGCCGCGCGTGGACGACGAGCGCATCTACGTGGTCAAGCCGATGAACTGCCCGGGCCACATCCAGATCTTCAAGAACGGGCTGAAGTCGTACCGCGAGCTGCCCTACAAACTGGCCGAATTCGGCAAGGTGCACCGCTACGAACCCTCGGGCGCGCTGCACGGACTGATGCGCGTGCGCGCCTTCACCCAGGACGACGCGCATATCTTCATCACCGAGGAGCAGATTAAGGAAGAGTCGCTCAAGGTGAACAACCAGATCCTGTCGATCTACCAGAACTTCGGCTTCGACGACGTGACCATCAAGTTCTCCGACCGACCGGACAAGCGCATCGGCGAGGACGCGCTGTGGGACAAGGCGGAGGCGGCGCTGATGGCGGCGCTGGAAGCCTCGGGCCGTCCCTGGACGCTCAACAAGGGGGAAGGCGCCTTCTACGGGCCCAAGCTCGAATACGTGCTGCGCGACGCCATCGGACGCGACTGGCAGTGCGGCACAGTGCAGGTCGACCTCAACATGCCGGGCCGGCTCGGCGCCTTCTATATCGACGAGCATTCCAACAAGGTGACGCCGGTGATGCTGCACCGGGCCATGTTCGGCTCGCTCGAGCGCTTCACGGGCATCATGATCGAGCATTATGCCGGGCACCTCCCGCTGTGGCTTTCGCCGGTGCAGGCACTCATCGCCACCATCACCTCCGACGCGGACGATTATGCGCGCGAGGCGGTGGAGCTCGCCCGCAAGCGCGGTCTGCGCGTCGAAAGCGATCTGCGCAACGAGAAGATCAATTACAAGGTGCGCGAGCACTCCCTGGCGAAATTGCCGGTGCTGCTGGTGGTCGGCAAGAAGGAGGCGGCGGAGCGCACGGTGTCGATCCGCCGGCTCGGCCAGCAGGGCCAGCAGGTCATGCCGCTCGCCGACGCGCTGAAGATGCTGGCCGACTCGGCGGTGGCGCCGGATGTGCGGCGGATGAAAACGGCGGCGTAATCCGCCCCGTCAGCCCAGCGCCGGCCGGATCGCCAGCCGCCGGCTCATGTCGGACTGAAAGCGGCCGTGCGGATCGACGTGGGCAAGCACGGCGCGCAAGCGGTTGAGCTCCGGGAACATGCGGGCAAAGCCGGCGGCGCTCATCAGCGCGTCCTTGGCGGCATAGAGCCGGCCGCCGTGGTCGAGCGTGATGCGCTCGAGCCGGGCGTGTAATTCCTCCACGCCGGAACGTCGCGGCAGATCGACGGCGAAGGCATAGCCCTTGAGCGGGAATGAGATGAAGCCTTCGCCCGGGCCGCCCATCGGCTTGAGCACGGCGGCGATATGGAGCCGGCGCGCGTACCGCACGATCTCGGCGAGCAGCGCGTGCGGGCCGGGCGGTCGCCGTAAGGAATGCCGCAATGCACCGAGTAGAAGCCGCAAGAGCCGTAGATGCGGTTGAAGCCCGCGATGTGGTCGAGCGGAAAATAGAACGCCTCGATGGCTTTCCGCACGCGCACGCCCTCAGCCGGTAGCCGATGGAAGCGACGTGCGTTGTAGCGGCGGATGATCGAAGGGTGCAGGCTCAAGGACGGCAAGTCGAACGGGACCGTGCGGCGCTTCGGCAACGGCGCCATGCCGGCGGCGTCGGACGCGAGCCGGCCGGTCTCCAGGATGCCGCGCCCCATCGCCTTGCCCTCGGCCAGCGCATCAACCCAGCCGAACCAGAACGGCTCGGCCGGCGGCCACGGCTCCAGCGCGTCGAGAAAAGCGTCGAGGCTGTCCATGCGCCGGTAGCGCACGTCCGCGGCCGGCGCCGGCAGGCGCTGCAAGGCGAGCTTGAGCCGCAGCACGATGCCGGTCAGTCCCAGCCCGCCGACGGTGGCGCGCCACAGGTCGGGATCGGCTTGGCGGTCCACGCGCACGACGCTGCCGTCGGCCAGCATCAATTCGACCCATTCGACATGGCGGGCGAAGCTGCCGGCGGCGAGGTCAGCCCGCGGGATGCAGGGCCGCCGACAGTTCGTCGAAGCTCACGCCCGCCTCGGCGCCTAGCGCGGGCGGATCGCTTTCGACGGCCAGAATGCGGTTGCGCCGGCGCGATAGCAGTGTACGGGCGCCGCCGTTGAGGGCCGCGTCGCCGTAGCAGCGCCCGACGCCATAGGCGATCACCGGCGTTGCCGAGGCGGTCAGCGCGGCGGCGAGCGCCGCATCGGAGGCCGGAGCGGCGAGCGCCGACGTGCGCGCATGGCGCACGCGCCCCCAGGTGGTCAGGGTTTCGCAGCGCCAGCCGTCGGCCGATGCCGGCGCGCTCACCGTCAGGCCGCGATCTTGATCTCGTGGCTTTCATTGTCGACGACCACCGGCGACTCGAACCAGGTGATCTCGGGCTCGACGCCGAACATATTGCGGATGTTGTCGCGCCAGGAGCCGCGGTAACAGGCCTCGGCCGCCTCGCGCGTCTCCCACAGATAGACGCCGCCGCCCACGCCGCGGTCGCTGTAGAGGAACTGCTTGCGGATCAGGCCCGGAATATTCTGGAAGCGGGCGGCGATCTTCTTGGTGTTCTCGAGCCACTGCTCGCGGGTGAGCCCTGCGGGCAGCTTGATGGTGACGACGGCGGTCATCATGGCAGCCTCCGGATCGGAAAAGACGGCCGATGAGAGCACAGGGGGCAAGGGCACCACAACCGACATCAATGCGGCCCCCGGAGCAAGGCGGCCGCCACCCGTAAGCTCACCGCTCACGCCGCTCGCGGCTCGGGGTGACGGCGAGAGGTCACTTCCCCTGCTTCTTGATATAGGCCGCCAGGTCCGAGGCCTCGTTGCGGGTGAGATTCATGTCCGGCATGGGCGGATGTGGGCGCAGCAGGAACAGCGCGATCGAGGCGGCGGTGAGGCCGGGCTTGCCGGCGATCTCGGAGAACGGCGGCGCCTGCGTCGAGCCCCGCTTCTGGTCGGAGGATACCACGTGGCAGGACGCGCACCAGCGATTGGCTTTCTTCTCGCCCTCGAAGGGGTCGCCCG
>JARRNI010000214.1:0-7006 GCA_037385125.1 Pseudolabrys sp. | reverse complement strand
ACACCCGCAGCGGCGGACCCTTAGGTTCGCCGCCTCCGCTTCCAGCCTCCGCTCGCGAAGCGGGCGAAGGCTGCTATGCTGGAGCCCAATTGGGCGAAGGCGGGCTGGCACCGCGGGCTTCGGCTCGGCGCGCCAGCTTGCCGGAGGAGTGTAGCTCAATGGCTAGAGCACCGGTCTCCAAAACCGGGGGTTGGGGGTTCGAGTCCCTCCACTCCTGCCACCGCAAAAATAAGCTACTGTAGTGGCCAGGATTTTCGCTCTGAAACCCGCACCTTACCGAAGGTGAGGGCATTAATGTTCTCAGGTGGGGCACTTTTTGCCCTGGGGTGGGGCACTCAACCAGCGGGGTTTTGTTCGTCTTTCTCCCCATCATCAACGGGCACCTTTGCAAGCGAAAACTCGCCAAGTGCCGCTGCAGCTTTCTGAGCGAGTTTCACTTTGTTGGCCCTGCCGCATCGCTCACGATCAGAGTCCCGTCTGGTCTGATCGCCGTAACTCTAAGTCCGGCTTTCTGGGCGGCCGCAATCGTGCGTTTGAGGCTGGCTCGGCTGAAAGTGAGCGCTTTGGTCAACGCTACCTCCTAATAAACGATTTTCGTTTATATAAACGAATTATAGCAATTTTTGGGGAATGTCAACGATTATTGTGTAATTTGACGAATCCAACAACAAAGCTATTTTGGTAGGATGTCACCTGAACAGTGCAGAGCAGCTCGAGCTTGGCTGAGTTGGTCGATGGACGACTTGGCCTCGCGGGCACATTGCAGCAACTCCACGATCCGCGACTTTGAGGCGCTTAGGCGTATCCCGCACAAAAACCGACTAGGGGCCATCCAAAGGGCTCTAGAAGAGGCAGGGATAGCCTTCAGCGCACCTAAGGGCGACAGGGCGGGCATAGAGGGTCCGGTTGCGGCAAATCTCGATCCTGAGCGATCCTGAGTAGAAGATTGGGCACCTGGTTTGCTGCATAGTGCCTCCCTTTCCTTTGGCTCAATCGGTCTGTCTGAGGTGGTGACGCCCGATAAGGTTCTGGTGTATTAGCCTGCTTCGCACAACCTGGGGGCGATCTCACGTGACCAATGAAGCCTTCGCCCGCGTCAAGATAGACCAGCTATTGAAAGACACCGGCTGGAAGCTGACCGACGGTTTGAGCGTGCGCTACGAATATCCGCTCGATGACGGCGGCAAGGCCGACTACGCTCTCTTTGACCGTCAGGGGCGGGCTCTAGCTGTTCTTGAAGCCAAGAGCACCAGCGTCAGTCTCACGGCGGGCGAGGCGCAGGGGCGCCGTTACGTCGACCAGCTCGATGTCCCATTCATCTTCCTTTCCAACGGCGAGGAAATCTGGTTCTGCGACAAGGAGCAGGACGCGCATTTCCGCAAGGTCGAGACTGTCTTCACCCAGGACGACCTCATGCGCCGTATTGCAGCGCGCGGCATCCGGCGCAGCCCGCTCGACATTCCGATCGATCACAGGATCGCAGGCGGTGGCGGGCGCACTTTCCAAACGGCCTGTATCGAAAAACTCTCCCGGGAGATTGTTGCCGGCCGCCGCAAACTGCTTGTTGAAATGGCGACCGGCACCGGCAAGACCCGCACCGCCGCCGCGCTACTCAAGCGCTTGTTTGAATCCAACTGGGTCACGCGCGCTTTGTTCGTTGTGGACCGAAATACCCTCGCCATCCAGACTGAAGACGCTTTTGCCGAGCTCCTGCCGCATCTGCCGTGCTACCGCGTGCCGCGCACGGGCAGGCGCTTTCAGGACGAGAAGCGGATTACCATTGTCACGCTGCAAACCCTCGTCAATGAATACGACAACTATTCTTCCGGCTATTTCGATCTGATTGTCATCGACGAGTGCCACCGCAGTATTTACGGCAAATGGCGGCGCGCCCTCGATCATTTCGACGGCATCAAAATAGGTCTGACCGCGACGCCCTGCGTCATGGAAAACGCACCCGGTGTGGACGAGGAGGACCGCGAGGCAATTCGCGATACGCTGCGCTTCTTCGAGCTGGCGCGTCCCACCTACAGTTACACCCTGCCTGAAGCCATCGCCGACGGACATCTTGTCCCTTACGAGATTTACCGCGCCATGACGGCGCGCACCGCGGCGACCGAAGGCTTTGCCGTCTCTCGCAGCGAAATCGACTGGGATGCTCTGGATTCTGCCACACGCGCCGAGCTGGAAACACTATTCGCCGACCAGGACCCTCTGGTCGTCGATCCGACCGCGCTTGAGCGCAAATTCACGATCCCCGAGCGCAATCGCGCGATGGTCAGGGAATTCCGCGAGGTTCTGGAGACGGGCTATCCCGGCCCGGATGGTGTGCGGCGCGCGCCCGATTGGGGTAAGACCATCGTTTTTGCCGTCACCAAGCGCCACGCCGAAACGCTTGCGCGCATGTTCGATCAAGAATTTGCCGACAAGAAGCCGAGCCCGACAACACGCTACGCCGACTTTGTCGTTTCAGGACTCGGTCCCGACGACAGCGTGGATGGTCCGGCCAAGATCAAACGCTTCAAGAAGGAGCAGTTCCCGCAGATCCTTGTCAGCGTGAACATGCTTGATACAGGCTTCGATTGCCCGGAAGTGTGCAATCTCGTAATGGCGCGCTTCACCCACAGCGCCATCCTCTACCAGCAGATGCGCGGACGCGGCACACGCCTGTCGCCCGGCAAAGACCGCTTCACGATATTCGATTTCACCGGCGTCACGCTTCGCCATGGCGATGACGAAACGCCGGGCGGGGGAGGGGTCATCGTGGTGCGCCCGCTGGTAAAACCGCCTGCGCAGCCGCGCCGCCTGCTAACGCTGGATGTTCATGACGAGATCGACCCTACTACCCGTGAATGGGTGACCGTCGATGAAACCGGCCATGCGTTCCTGGACGTTGACGAAGCCGCCGCCGAAGCGCTAGGCACCGCGTTCGAGGCTTGGCTTGACGAACAAGATTTCAATTCCGATCAGCTCCGGCTTCTGCATCTCATCAAAGAGCAAATCAAGGCTAATGCAGCCGACCTGACCGCCTTCGAGAGCTGGCGATTCGATACCCCGCCCCTGTCCATGAATGGCGGCTTTGAACGCGCCCGCGCTGTGTTCGGCGGCGAGGCCGCGCTTGAAAAGATTCTGGATTCGATGAACCGCGCCGTGTTCGGCGCTTCATCAGCAGGCGCCGCCGAAGGCGCGCCCTCCCGCGATGACAAACCCTTGAACTAAGAGGCCGCCAATGCCCTTCACCCCTGAAATGCGTCACAAGGTCGATCAAATCCGCGATTATCTCTATGGCGGCGGCTATCCCGATCCCCTGTCGAACGCCGAGCAGCTCAGCTTCCTGTTCTTCTTTTACATGATCGAGGGCATTGACGCCGCGAATGTGCGTCAGGCCAAGGCGACAAAACGCGAATATAAGAGTCTCTTTGCGGGCGACTGGACGCTTCGCAACCCGCTCAATGCGCCCACCAAAGGCGTTGAGGTCGTGCCACGCGAGCGGATGCGCTGGTCGTCATGGGCTAACGCGATGTCCGGTGAGCAACTTGTCACCTGGGTCCGCGACGAAGTGTTCCCGTTTTTTGCCGAGATCGGCGATGCCTACGGCATGAGCTTCATGGCGCAGGCGCGTCTTGCCATTGACGAACCGACGGTCCTCACGCAAGTCGTGACGCTCGTCAACGAGCTCCGGCTTGAGCAGGCCGACCCTGACACCAAGGGTGACCTGTTCGAGCATGTACTGCGCCAGATTAAACAGGCGGGCGAGCTCGGCCAGTTCCGCACGCCCCGCCATATCATCCGCGCGATCGTCGATCTCGTTGATCCGAAAATCGGCGAGACCATTTACGACCCCGCCGCCGGCACCGCGGGATTCCTGGTTGCCGCATATGAACACATCCGTCTTGCCAATTCATCGGAAAATGGACGCGAGGTTGCCGAGTTCGAAGGCAAGAAATTCGAGCGCGGCTATGGCGACCGGCTCAGTCAGGCGCAATGGCGCAAGCTTCAGTCCGGGACATTCTACGGTAACGACGTGGACGGCAAGATGGTCAGCCTCGCCTCGATGAATCTGGCGCTGCGTGGCCTGCCTGACGTGCGAATCCTGAAGCGCAATGTTCTCACCACCAGCTTTGACCGCCAGATGAAAGCGGAGAAGGGACTTCCGCTCGACGGCTATGACGTGATCCTCGCCAATCCGCCGTTTTCCGGCCGCATCGACCGCGACCGAATTGTCGATGACGTTAAGGTCGGCACGACCACCGCGACCGAGCTTTTGTTCGTCAAATACATGACCGACAATCTGACAAAGAACGGGCGCTGCGGCGTCATTGTCCCCGAAGGTGTGCTGTTCGGCTCGACCGGCGCGCACAAGGAACTGCGCCGCATGCTCATGCAAAATTACCGCGTGGACGCCGTGCTTTCGCTGCCGGGTGGCGTGTTCCAGCCTTACTCGGGCGTGAAGACCTCCGTTCTGATATTCGCCAATGCCGGACCAACCGAGCTCGTGATGTTCCTGCACGCCGACAATGACGGATTCAAACTGGACTCCAATCATGACCAGCCGATCGACGAAGACGATCTCCCTAGTCTCGTTGCCGCATCCGGCAACCGGCAGAAACTCTGGAAGCAATGGCAGGCCCGTGATGCCGGCGAGCCGTGGCAGGAAAAATGGTGGTTTGCCGAAGCTGAGGCGATCGAGCGGGAAGATTGGAACCTCTCGGCTTCACGCTATCGGCCCGAGAGCCGCGAGGCGGCCGAGCACCGCGATCCGCGTGAGCTGCTTGCCGAACTGCGAGATGAGGCCGCTGCCATACTGGGCGACATCGAAGCGCTCGCCGCCGAGCTGGGAGAGACGGTGGCGTGACAAACTTCGTTCGACTTGGTGACGTTTGCCATACGACAAGCGGGGGCACACCTTCCCGATCACGTCCGGAATTTTATGGTGGCAATATCCCTTGGGTGAAGTCCGGTAATCTAAATGATGGGATCGTAAAGACCGTAGATGAGTCAATCACCCAAGCCGGCCTTGCGGCTTCAAGCGCAAAAGTATTTCCAGCCGGCACCCTGCTTATGGCCATGTACGGTGCAACAGTCGGCAAATTGGGCATTCTTGCAATGGATGCGGCTACAAACCAGGCGGTTTGTGGCATTCAGCCTGATAGTTCATTGGATCGCGATTTTCTTTTCTACTTGCTACTCAGAAGGCGGTCAGAACTTGTCGCTAAAAGCATCGGTGGTGCACAGCCGAACATTAGCCAAACGATAATCCGCGATACGGTGGTACCCGTGTTGTCGCTTGCAGAACAGCGACGCTTTGTCGAATTGCTGCAGCGGGCGACAGCAATCAGACGCCGTGCTGAAGCTGCGCGCACGCATGTACGCGCAATTGTCCCCGCACTCTTCGTTGATACCTTCGGCGACCCGGCAACTAATCCGAAAGACTGGCCGGTTGTGACTGTCGGTGACCTTCTCGAAAGCGCGTCCTACGGAACGAGCAAGAAAGCCAATGATCGCGGTGAGGGCATTCCGATTCTGCGCATGGGGAACGTCACCTATGAGGGCGCGCTAGATACGACTGACCTCAAGCACATTGAGATAGACGACAGCGAGCGCGAAAAGGCGGCACTCCTCGCAGGCGACATCCTGTTCAATCGCACCAATAGCAAGGACCTTGTCGGCAAGACCGGCTTGTGGGATGGCCGTTATGAGGCTGTTGCGGCATCCTATTTCATACGCCTCCGCGTCAACCGCCAATACTGCGAGCCGGTCTATCTTTGGGCCTTCATGAACTCGGCCTTCATGAAACGCGTCCTGTTCGCGACCGCTCGCGGCGCGATAGGGCAGTCCAATATCAATGCTCAGGAGTTAAAGGCGCTCCGTATCCCGAAACCACCGCTTGATTTACAAATCGCTTTTGCCGAGCAGGTGCAGCGTATCGAGGCGCTTGCCCGCGGTCTTGATGCCGCAGCAGCGAAGGCGGAGGCGATGGTCGCGGCGCTATCCGCTGAATTGTTCGAACCTGGAAAGGTTGCTGAGAGCGCCGGTGCCGCGACATAGCCGGTGCACATTGCCGTTCCTCTGCTATCGCATCAATTTCCGAAGCGCGCGCAGGCGCGATCGGCCGACTAACTAGGACAATTAATCCTAAGTTCAAAAAGCAGGCCGCCAAGCAATTCTTAACCTGGCGGAAACGACTCGACTCCAAGTAGCAATATCTCCATTATAAATGGAAGGCGATTCGGGCCCTTCTTCCGAGGGAAACCCCGAATCGCCCAGGCCGCCACCACGGCCTGTGTCACCCCGGGTGAGGGTGGCTAAAGGTGGAAAGCCAGATAGGCGAAATCTCTGGCGATATCGCAGATGCGGCGATGCCGCCATCTGCCATCACAGAGCAGGACCCCTTCCTCTGGCCCATTCTGCTGCTGCTCTGCGGGCTTGATCATCCCAAAGAGCTAGCGCCAGCTAGGGCGCGATACAAATACTCCGCACTCCAACACGGTGCGGGCGCCCGTACCATCGCGGAGAAATCCCCGATGATTACGGTTAAATTGGAAGTCAAAATCGACTTGGCAAAGCTGATCCCCATGTTGGTTCTGCTAAAGTCTATTTTTGGCTAACAGGGGGCGGCGACGCGCTTCGCGGGTCGTCGCCTTCTGCTTTTTCTCCGTTCTGATCTTCATTTCCTCGTGCGGCTTTGGTTTCATACGCGCAAGCGCGCCCATTAGGCGTTTTGTCGCTTCAATCTTGTCGGGGTTTTTTGCCATGTCGCCAGAAGATGAAAGAGTTGTCCAAAAATTTCGCGAGAAGATTTTCCAAGGTCCGGACCGCGATCTCTACCTACATGTCGGATTCTTCTTTTTATGGTTCAACGCCGTTGAATTCAAGCTTACCTACTTTGGTCCTCCCCCTGAAAAGTGGTCCGACCTGAATTATGTCTTTTGACATGAAGGAGGACCTAGATGCCGAAGAGGAAGCACAAGCCTGAAGAGATCGTCGCGAAGCTACGACAAGCCGA